>NZ_JCALDY010000059.1:0-1183 GCF_059813095.1 Mycobacterium sp. NGS22 | reverse complement strand
TGTTGACGACGGTCGAAAACTAGGCCAGAAGCGACGGTGAAAAGTAGGCCACGTGGTCGGTGGTTATTGTGCCGTGTTGTCGGCTCTGGCGGAGGGCAGGGTGTCGATTCCGGTGTCCTTGAGTCGGTAGCTGGAGCCTTTGAGGGTCAGGACGTCGGCGTGGTGGACGATGCGGTCGATCATCGCGGCGGCCACGACTTGGTCTCCGAACACGTCGCCCCAGCGGGCGAAGGGCAGGTTCGAGGTCAGGATCAGTGAGGCGTGTTCGTAGCGGCTGGAGACTAGTTGGAAGAACAGGTTGGCCGCGTCCTGTTCGAAGGGTATGTAGCCGACCTCGTCGACGACGAGCAGACCGATGCGGCGCAGTTTGGCTAGCTCGGCGGGCAGTCGGCCGGCGTTGTGGGCGGCTTTGAGGCGAGCGACCCAGTCCACTGCGGTGGCGAAGGCGATGCGGTGTCCGGTCTGGGCGGCTTTGATGGCCAATCCGATGGCCAGGTGGGTCTTGCCGGTTCCCGGTGGGCCGAGCAGCACCACGTTGCGGGACTTGGCCAGGAACGCACCCGTGCCCAGGTGGGCGATCATGTCCCGGTTAAGTGCCGGTTGGTGATCGAAGTTGAAGTCCTCCAACGACTTGCGGGTGGGGAATCCCGCCGAGCGGATGCGGGTCGCCGCACCGGAGGCCTCGCGGGCCGCGACTTCCCGGGACAGCACTGCCGCCAGGTACTCCTCATGAGTCCAGTTGGCGTCGCGGGCTTGCTCAGCAAGTCGGGCAGCGGAGTCGCGGATGCGTGGTGCCTTGAGGGCCTGGGCGTAGTGCAGGACGGATTTGATCGGATCTTCGGCCATCATCACGCCACCTCACCATCGGAAGTGACTGTGTTGCTGGTGAAGTCGACACCGAACGCGCGGTCGTAGTCGGCCAGATCACGCACCGGGTGATTACTTGCCACCGGTGGTGGGCCGGTTTGGAACTGTTGACGTAACGCTGCAGCTGTCGCGACGTGGGTGGGGTCGGTCAGGGTTTGTCGCCTCGCCCAGCAGCGGTCATGGGCCGCCAGCACGCGCCCCGCCCGGGTCACCACCACCTGAGTCAAGGTGGTGCTCACCTCGACGAGCTGACCGATCGCGCTCGGGTCCACGGAGTAGTCGTTGCCGGCCACCCGCACGTAGTAGTCACGCCCCA
>NZ_JCALDY010000058.1:0-4770 GCF_059813095.1 Mycobacterium sp. NGS22 | reverse complement strand
GACAAATGCTGGGATCGGTACCGATCGGCTTTCCGACCTTTCGTGCGTCCTACGGCGTGGTTGACGCCAAGTTGTACCGCGTTCTCCGATACCGACCACCTTCGCCGCAAAAACCGTCATGCAGCAGGTGACCGTGATACTGCCGGATGTCTGGCCGAACGGTGGTTTTCGCGACGCGTTGGCTAGGTTGGCCCCATAAAGCGCTGGGGCACCGTCGAGGAGATTCGCAGCAACGTCGACGGCTGTTACACGAATTCGTGCGACTTGGTGCACGACCATGCAATCATTGCACCGTCATCGAGTGTAGGCCGAGTGACTCCCGGAGCCAGATGGGGGGATCTACGCGATGCTTGCTCAGGCCCGTGATGCGCCGGGCACAGACGACGATAATCAACAGCAGTCTTTCAGCTACGACGCCTTCGTCTCATACAACCATGGGGATCGTGCGGTGGCATACGGGATCCAACGTGGCCTACACCGCGTCGGGCGGCGTATGGGCCATTTACGGGCGCTGCGAGTATTTCGTGACTCCACCGATCTGACCGCCAGCCCTGATCTGTGGGGCAAAGTGACCGAAGCAATGGAGAGTTCGCGCTACCTGATCGCAATTGTTTCCCCAAATGCGGCCGCGTCAGCGTGGGTAAACAAAGAAATCGGTCACTGGCTAGCCCATTGTCGGCAGGACCGGCTCATGCTTGTGGTGGCTGCTGGCCGCCTGATCTGGGACGAAGAGGGTCGGAAGTTTGACGCTGAGCGTTCGGATGCGGCGCCACCAATACTGACTGCGTCGGGCTCGCTGGATACCCAGCCGTTCTATGTGGACGTTAGCGGGAGTTCTCCGTGGGATTTTACCGAAGCCCTTTTCCGCGAGAAGGTCATCGACCTGGCTGCCCCAATACACGGCAAAGCCAAGACTGATTTAGTCAGCGAAGACTTGCGCGAACAACGTCGTTTCCGTCGCCTGCGCGCAGCCGCGGTGGCCGGCCTCGCGATACTGACTGTCTTTGCGGTTATTACAGCAGTGATCGCTGTTGCGTCACGAGCCGAAGCCCTGCGTCAGCGGCAAGTGGCTCTGCAGCAACGCAATGCAGCAGAAGCTCGGCGGCTTGTGTCGGATAGTCAGGCGGCGACGAGAGGCGAGCAGTCCGGAGGCGACATCCGTGCGTTGCAAGAGCTGCTTGCAGCCAATTTCCTCGCTCCTGATGTCGCCGCGGGCAGCCTCATCGATGCCGTCATACGGCAGCACGCCACAGTTAAGGTGTTTGATACCCCCGAGGGCATGCATCGCGTGAGGTTTGCCCAAGATGGACATCGGCTGGTTACCGCTGAAGATTTCGGTGCGGCGCGGCTGTGGAACGCCGATACCGGCCAACAGCTGAGTGCGCCGCTTGCCGGCGACTCACGGAAGAAGCGCAAAACGGCGTTGAGCCCTGATTCGCGTCGGCTCGCTGCCCTCGATCACGGTGGACATGTGCAGTTATGGGACGTCGACAGTGGGCAACCGCTGGGAATCAAATTCACCGATTACCGCGAAGAGCCACTATTTTTGGCGTTCAGCCCGGATGGGCGCCGGTTGGCAGGCGGAGGTTACCGGGGCGCGATCCAAATGTGGGATGTGGCAACCGGACAACCCGTGGGCCCACAACTAAGGCACAGTGTCCCAGTCGGCGCCGACGGATATAGCATTACAGTTACCAGTGTGGCGTTCAGCCCAGACGGCCACGTGCTGGCTACCGGCGGCTCCGACCACGTGGTGCGGTTGTGGGACATCGAGACCGGCCAAGCGGTCGGTACCCCCATGATCGATCATTCAGTCGGTCTCGTCTCGACCATAGTATTCAGCCCGAATGGGCATTTGTTAGCCAGCGGCGGGTCCGGTGACGCTGTGCGGTTGTGGGATGTCGGGAACAACAATCCGATGGGGCCCCTGCTTTCTGGGCATGGCGGCCACGTGGATGGAGTGGCGTTTAACCAGGACGGCAGTCGGTTGGCAAGTGTAGGAGGGAACGGCATTGTCCGCTTGTGGGACGTCGTGACAGGCAAAGCGGTGGGTGCCCCGCTTACCGGCCACACCGGCACAGTTTTTGATGTGGCTTTCAGTCCGGACGGGCGACGGTTAGCCACCGTCGGTTCCGATCGCACCGTTCGATTATGGGACGTCGGTCCCGGCCAGGTTCCGGGCGCCCCGCTCGAACACCCCGAAGAGGTGCGGAGTGTGGCTTACACCCATGACGGGAGGTTAGCGAGCGCCACCTGGGACGGCACGGTGCGGTTTTGGAACCCCTACACCGGCCTCCCGCAAGGAGCCCCGCTTGCCCTTCGTAGTGGCGTGGTGCACGGTGTGGCGTTTCATCCGGACGGCCACCGATTAGCCACTGCCGGAGATGACGGCACAGTCCGGTTGTGGGATGCCGAGACCCGCCAACAGATAGGTGACCCACTCGGGCACGCCTATCAGGTGCTCAGTGTGGCATTCAGCCCGGATGGTCGCTGGCTGGCCAGCGGCCAGAACGATGGGAACGTAAGGCTTTGGAATGCCGAGACCGGCCAGCCGCTGGGTGCCCCGCTAGCCGCGCATACTGGCACGGTAAACGATTTGGCATTCACGTCGGATGGACGTCGGTTAGCTAGCGCCGGCAACGAGGGAAAGATTCGACTCTGGGACGTCGGGACCGGCCGACCGCTGGGCAGTCCGCTATCAGGGCATACCAGCATGGTATTTGCCGTGGCCTTTAGTCCAGATGGGCGCCGACTGGCCAGTGCCAGTTTCGATCGCACGGTTCGACTGTGGGACGTCGAGAGTGGCCAGCAGCTGGGCGCGCCGTTGTCCGGGCATGACGGTCCAGTAAACGGTGTGGCCTTTAGTCCGGATGGGCGCCGAATAGCGAGTGCGGGAACAAATCTCGTGCGATTGTGGGACGTCGCTACGGGCCAGCCGCTAGGTGCACCACTTACTGGCAATTCCGGCGGGGTGAACCGTGTCGTGTTCAGCCCGGATGGGCACCAGGTGGCCAGTGCCGGATCGGACCACACAGCACGGATCTGGCCCGTCTATGCTTCGCCAGACATGTTGTGCAACAAGCTCGCCGTGAATATGAGCCATGAACAATGGCGCGAATGGGTTTCACCGGAAATCCAATACAGTCCCTTATGTCCAGGACTTCCGATTCCTAACTGAATACGTAGCAACCTAAGATCCCACGACGGGCCGAAAGCGTTGCAGCAGCTGCTGACTCAGCTGACGCCGGTCCAGGCTCCGCGGATCGCGAGGAACGGGGTAGACGAAAGGCGCGGACCATGCATAGCCACGATGACCTGTCCACTCGACTCTTCAATGTTTCCAGTGAAATCGACAGAACCACGGTGACATACGAGACCGCGTTGCTCGAGCAGTACAAGCTCTATGTGGAGATGGCAGATCGGATCAGCGCGCGACGCGGACTAACCAACTCTTTCTTCTTAACACTGAACACCGGCATCGTTGGCCTTACCGTCTCGTCCAAAGGCGTCCCCCACGGGCAGCATGCGTGGTGGTTGGTGATTCCGCTGGCAGCCATACTCGGCGAATGTTTCACCTGGTTCTACCTGGTGCGCAGCTATCGGCTTCTTAACAGTGCGAAATACCGAGTGGTTGGTGCGCTTGAAGAACAATTGCCGGCCTCGCCGTTCTGGCGTGCTGAATGGTGGGAACTTGGTGAAGGCCAAGACCGCACACGGTACTGGCCGCTATCTCATGTCGAAAAGTGGATTCCAATCTTGTTTGGTCTCACATATATCGCCGGGTTTCTCGCGCTGCTCGCCGGATAGCGTTCAACCCCTGATCCCGGTGCACGGTGCCTCCGAGATAACCATAGAACTCGCTCCACCATCTCCTCCTGCAGCACCGGCATCACCTGTCGTCACCTCCCGGTGCTCGTCGGTAAAATTGCCTGGTGAAGAGCCTTTGGACCGTCTGTGGCCGGTGTTGTGAAGTTGCAGATTTTGGTTGGATGGGTGGGCCGCATCATTGCGTGGTCGCCGAACCCGACCAATCGCCACCTGGATCGGTACGATTCTTCGTTTCCGACTGCGGGCACTTGCTTGGTTGTGATGATCCAACGTTCGACCTCGAACCCGAACGGACCAGACGGCGCAAAGCCGATTTCGAGCGATGTATGACCTTCGCGATCAGAACTGGCTGTCATGGACGACGGTCAAGCTGTCAGCAGCGCCATTCGGTCTGTGAGGCTATCGACGCTGTAGCTGCTGACACATGCCCGCAGACTATCTGGCGAGCGCAGTGGGCTTTTGATGACCAGGAGGCGTTGCATGCCGATGGTTGGTAAGCCGAAAATGCCCTAACTTGGCACTCCGCATGAGATCGCTGCATACCTGTGAGTGGGGTCACCTGACTTGGCCCCACTTTGGTCGGTGTTCTTCACCAATTTTGGCCCCGGTGGGTTGGTGATTTCTTCCGGCCGGGTGGGGCGGTGTGTCGTCACGAATTTTGGCCCCACCCTCGTTCAGATCGTTCCTGTCGCACCGTCGTCGTTGGCGGGCGTCAGGGAGGTCGGTCAGGATGCGGTCACGCGTGGAACTGTTCGAGAAGATCAGGAGGGACCAGCGGCGCGAGGGGTTGTCGATCCGTGAGTTGCCGGATCGGCATGGTCAAGTCCAACAACGCCGAAATCGACCGGCACCCTGTGTTACCCCACAACTGATCACCATCAAGCTCAGCGATGATCTCCACCAACCGCCCATCAATGGCATTGCGCTGACCGGCCAACTCCG
>NZ_JCALDY010000057.1:0-11412 GCF_059813095.1 Mycobacterium sp. NGS22 | reverse complement strand
TGGGCCGGCTGCTGTCGGCGGGAGGGGATGGTTTCCACGGGCCCGAGAGATTGCTGCCTCATCTGAGCCGCCAGGGCGCGGTAGCGTTGGGCGGCCCCGCGATGCCGTTCGGCCGCATTCGTGTGCGACATCTCCTCGGCCTCGCGATGAGCGACGAGAGCGGCTTGGTCGTGGGCGTGCGCAGCCAACTGGTGAATCGCCCCCGATCGATCGAGTTGTTCGAGAAGGTGTTGCCGGGCCTCGGCGGCGTGATTCACCGCCGCGAGTGCGGCGCGACGCGCGTGCTGCACCTGCTCTGCCGTCGCGCCCGGATTGACTACCAGCTGCCGGTAGCGCAGTCGTAGCTCCTCGGCGCGCTCCCTGGCTTCCGCTGCACGCTTCTTGGCGCGCAGGTTCACTTCTTCCATCTCACTCATGCGCAACCCGGTGCAGGTGGCGGGGCCGCAAGCGGCGGCGCTTGAGCAGGGCGCGACGGGGACGCCCCCGGCCTCCCCGTAATGCGCTTCCCCTCGAATTCGGCGATCGTCTCATCATCGACGCCGGACGCACGTTTGTCACGGGCCGAAAGCGAAGGCGTGACGCCTATTCTGGTCACCGGAAAGACGATCCCTGCGCCGACACGTAGGACTGAGCATGAACATCGACAACGAGTCCGACACCACGTTGGAGGACCTTCGCGGCGATCTGGCGCAGCGTTATAAGTGGACACCGACCAGCGGCGGCTCCGTCGACAGTGCGGTCGTCGAGGCCGACATGGCCGCGCTCGAGCGCGACGGCTACGTCATCTGGGAGAACCTGCTCAGCACCGAGGAGTGCCGGCGAATCCGCGACGTCGTGCGCCCATGGCTGGGACACACCGGACGCAACTCGTTCGAAGGCCGTCGCACCCAGCGGATCTACAGCGTGCTGAGCAGGACCCGCGGGTGCGATCGGCTGGTCGACCACCCACGGGTACTGGCGGTGCTCGATCGGCTGTTGATGCCCAACTACCTGCTTTCGGCGTTGCAGGCCATCAACATTCAGCCGGGAGAGGCCGCCCAATTGCTGCACCACGACGACGGGTTCTATCCGGTGCCGCGGCCGCGGGCCCCGCTCGCGGCGGCGACGATCTGGGCGATCGACGACTTCACCGCCGACAATGGCGCCACTGTCGTGGTACCGGGCAGCCACCACTGGGGTAAGCGCCGGCCGGGTCCGGATGATCGGGCGATTCCGGTCGTCATGCCGGCCGGCTCGTGTGTCTTCTTCGTGGGGACCCTGTGGCACGGCGGCGGCGCCAACACCACGTCCGCTAACCGTCTTGCGGTCACCGCCCAGTACTGCGAGCCGTGGTTGCGGCCTATGGAGGCCTTCAGCTTGTCGGTATCGCGTGACATCGCCCGAACGGTCTCCGACGACATCCGCCGGATGCTCGGCTACAGCATCCACCCACCGTTCGTCGGCGCGGTCGACGGGCTGCATCCGCTCAGACTGTTAGGCCCGGACCCCTAGACAGCAGCATTCGCAACCTGACCGCGCCGGTTTGTAGGCTCTCGGACATGCCGTTCAACCCCGGGGACGTCTTCGCTGGTTACGTGATCCAGCGCTTGCTGGGCTCCGGCGGCATGGGTGAGGTCTACCTCGCCCAGCATCCACGCCTGCCCCGTTATGACGCGCTGAAGATCCTGTCGTTGCCGGCGACGGCCGACGTGGAATTTCGCGCGAGGTTCATCCGCGAAGCGGATCTGGCGGCGACGCTGTGGCACCCACACATCGTCGGCGTCCTCGACCGCGGCGAATTCGACGGCCGCCTGTGGATCTCGATGGAATACGTCGAAGGCACCGACGCGGGTCGACTGGTTCGGGAGCGCTACCCGAGCGGCATGCCAGAACACGAGGTGGGCGAAATCGTCACGGCGGTGGCGGACGCCCTCGATTTCGGTCACGAGCGCCGCCTGCTGCACCGGGATGTCAAGCCGGAGAACATCCTGGTCGCCACCTCCGAAGGTCCGCGGCGCAGGGTACTGCTGACCGACTTCGGCATCGCCCGTCGCATCGACGACG
Organism: Mycobacterium sp. NGS22; assembly: GCF_059813095.1. Classification (NCBI taxonomy): domain Bacteria; kingdom Bacillati; phylum Actinomycetota; class Actinomycetes; order Mycobacteriales; family Mycobacteriaceae; genus Mycobacterium; species Mycobacterium sp. NGS22. The sequence continues at coordinate 9,369 of NZ_JCALDY010000057.1, read as the reverse complement.
TCAGCAACCTCACCGACGCCAACGTCACGATGGGCACCATCAGTTACGTCGCGCCTGAACAATTGCTGAACAAGCCGCTGGACGGCCGGGTGGATCAGTATGCGCTGGCGGCCACGACCTTCCACCTGCTCACCGGGGCACCGCCGTTCGTCGACACCAATCGCGCCGTCGTCATCAGCCACCACCTCAATTCGCCGCCACCCCCCATCTCATTGCGCCGACACGAACTGACGCATCTCGACACCGTGCTCATGCGCGCCCTGGCGAAAGACCCCGAAGTGCGCTACCCGAGTTGCGCCGAGTTCGCCCAGGCGCTGACGCAGAGCTCCGGACGCGACGCGGTCGCGCCTTTGCCGCCGTCGCGGACTGACCTCGACGCCGCCGAACGGCCGTCGACCCAGCGTCTGGAGCGGGTCGTCATCCACGGAGCTGCCCGCCAAGTGCAGCGAACCGCGGTCGGCGCCCAAGACCAAGTCGGGATCCTGACGTTTCAGGTGGTCACCGACGAGCCCCTGGGCGACCGGGCAGCCCCTGTTCCAGTCGAGATCCAAACCGACCTGGTGCTGGGACGGCTCGCCGACGGCGACGAGGTCGAAGTCAGCGGCGCTTGGGACGGCAACACTCTCGACGCCGACAAGGTCGTCAACCTCTCCGCCGCGGCACCCGCGCGGCGCCGGCGGCCCAAGACCCCCGACAAGCCGCCGCGAGAGAAAACCCCGCGCCGGCGCACGTTTTGGATCCTCGCGGCGGCTGCGGTCGTCGTCGCGATCGTGGCGGCCGCCGTGCTCTATATCCGGACTTCGGGCTCGACGACTCGCCCCGGACCGGTCATCAAGCCGGTGAGCGCAACGGTGTTCGCGCCCGACGGCGCACCCGACAATCCGCAGGATGCCGGACTGGCGATCGACGGCAACCCAAACACCGCATGGTCGACGGTCACGTATCAGGACGCCGTCCCGTTCCCCAGATTCATCAAGGGAATGGGACTGCTGCTGCACCTGTCCGCACCGACCGCGCTCAGCGCCGTGACGGTCGACGTGTCGAGCACCGGAACACAGGTGCAGATCCGCTCGTCAGCGACCGACAATCCGACCAAGCTGGCCGATACCGTCGAGTTGACCCCGCCCACATCGCTGCAACCGGGCCACAACCGAATCCCGGTCACCGACCGGACCAAGACCGCCAATGTGCTGGTGTGGATCTCCACCCTGGGCACCACCAACGGCGAAAGCCGGGCGGCGATATCCGAGATCACCCTGCAGGCGCGGTAACGGTATTCTCACGCCGCCGGACCCGAGTTTGCCGGCGGGTAGCGACGGTGCCACCCACGCGACTGCGGCGCACCCACATTCCGGTGTCACATCCCCCGGCAAGGTGGTAATGTCATTACCAGAGCCAGTCCCGTTACCGCTCTGCGGAAATCAAGACTTTTCAGGAGCCAAAGATGCCGTCCCGCGACCTCGCCTTCCCGGTGTTCGACGCCGACAATCACTTCTACGAGCCCAAGGAAGCGCTGACCCAATTCCTGCCCGAGCACCGCAAAGGCGTCATCGACTACATCGACGTCCGCGGGCGCACCAAGATCATGGTTCGCAACGTCGTCAGCGACTACATCCCCAACCCGACCTTCGAGATCGTGGCGCGTCCAGGCGCCCAGGAGGAGTACTTCCGGCACGGCAGCGGTGGCAAGAGCTTCCGTGAGGTGATGGGCAAGCCGATGAAGGCCATCCCCGCTTTCCGCAATCCCGAGGCACGTCTGGAGGTTCTCGACGGTCTCGGCTTGGACTACACGCTGATGTTTCCGACGCTGGCGTCCCTCGTCGAGGAACGCCTCAAGGACGACCCGGATCTGATCCTGGACATCATCCACGGCCTGAACCAGTGGATGTATGAGACCTGGCAGTTCAACTACGAGGACCGAATCTTCTCCACCCCGGTCATCAACCTGGCCAACGTCGACCGCGCCCTGGAGGAACTCGACTGGTGTCTGGAGCGCGGCGCCAAGACCGTCCTGGTCCGGCCCGCGCCGGTGCCCGGCTACCGCGGCACCCGTTCCCTGGGTCTGCCGGAGTTCGACCCGTTCTGGGACGCCTGTGTGAAGGCCGGCATCCCGGTGTCGATGCACGCCTCGGACAGCGGTTACGCCGAGTACCTCAACGACTGGGAGCCCGGCGACGAATATAAGCCGTTCAAGCCGACCGCGTTCCGGATGGTCGCGATGGGCAAGCGGCCCATCGAGGACACCATGGCAGCTCTGGTGTGCCACGGTGCGCTGACCCGCAATCCCGATCTGCGTGTGCTGTCGGTGGAGAACGGCGCGTCGTGGGTGCCCTACCTCTTCTACCAATTCGAAAGCGTCTACTCGAAGATGCCGCAAGAGTTCCTCGAAGACCCGATCCAGGCGTTCAAGCGCTGCGTGTACGTCGCGCCGTTCTGGGAGGACGACTTCAAGAAGATGGCCGACCTGTGCGGCGTCGACCGCATCATGTTCGGTTCGGACTGGCCGCATCCGGAGGGGCTCTCCGACCCGATCAACCTGGTCGACGACCTCGAAGCGCAGGGTCTCGATGCGGAGGCGGTGCGAAAGGTGATGGGCGGCAACATGGTTGACCTGTTCAAGGTCCCCAACGAGATCGTCCACAAGCCGGACGTGCCCGCGCTCGTCCTGACCTGACCTCGCCAAGCGCAGGCGGGCGTGCCGGTGCAAGCCAGTGCGCCCGCCACATCCCGATCGCGATGAGGAATCATTTGGCTTGATGTCCTTCAAGCGGCGGGCCGCGCTATCGGCACAGGTGCTCGCAACGGTTGTCCTGCTGGTGCAGTGCGCCGCCGAGCCCTCTCCGCAAGCGACCAGGCCATCGCCGTCTGTGACGTCGGCGGCGCCCGGTTCGGGTTCGTCGAGTGTTCCGTCGCCGGCCCCGTCGTCAACCGGAACACCACCCGCCCAAGCGACCGTGCGGCCCGTCACCGCCGCCGAGTTGGGCACCACGTGGCGACCGGAGTGCCCCGTCACACCGGAGCAGCTGCGTCGGGTCGACGTCGCCTACCTCGGTTTCGACGGCCAGACGCACCGCGGCGACCTCATCGTGCACGAGGAGCTGGTGCCCGACGTCATCGCAATCTTCGAACAGCTTCTGCGACTTGGCTATCCGGTGGAGAAGATCCGCACCGTCGAGAAGTACCCGGACGCCAACGACGAGCTGTCCATGGAGGACAACAACACCTCGGCGTTCAATTGCCGACGAATTCCGGGCAGCGAGGAATGGTCTCCGCACGCCTACGGCCGGGCGATCGACATCAACACGCTGATCAACCCGTGCCTGTACATCACCGGATATTTCGAACCGGAGAACGCGGCGGCCTACCTGGACCGCAGCCGCACCGACCCGGGGCTCATACACGCTGGCGATCCGGCCGAGCGTGCGTTCACAGACCGTGGCTGGCAATGGGGCGGCTACTGGCGGACTCCCGACTACCAACACTTCGAGCGGGTTTAGAGACCCAGCGCCCGCGCCGTCAACGTCGCCACCTCACCACGCAGATCCGACATCGGTGGGCTCCCCCGGGTGTGAATTGAGTTCGCCAGCAGCACGACGTAGGTGTCGGAGACAGGGTCGATCCAGATCGAGGTCCCGGTGAAGCCGGTGTGGCCGAAGCTACCGATGGGAAAGACCATCCCGCGCGCCCCGGACAGGCCGGTATCGATATCCCAGCCAAACCCGCGCAGGTTTTGACCCGCGATCGCCGGATACCGCGCAGCGAACAACGGATTCCAGGTATTCAGTTTCTTGGCGATGGCGTCCCGGGCGGCGGCGTTGGCCGCGTCGAGTTGGCCTTCCGTATGGCCGGGCTGCTGGGGAGTCGTCATCATTTCCAAAGTTGCTTGAGACAACGGGAATTGGCTCGGGCGGCCGGCCAGGCGGTCCAACAGCGCTTGGGCAAAAATGCTGACATCGCGTGCCGTGGCGAACACACCGGCATGACCGGCGACTCCGCCCATTCTGCGCGTCGTCATGTCATGCACCGTGCCCCGAAGCAAGTAGTTGAAATCGGGGTTCTGGCTCGGATCGTTTCGGTTTTCCTCGTCGCGTGCTGTCGGGGCGATACGCGGCAACAGATCGGTGCTCCACGTACCCGCAGGGCAGGCCACCGGCACGCCTTTGGACGCGGGCGCCCAACCAATCGCCACGCCTCTCATCGTGTGCGGGCCAGATGCCTTGGCCGGGGGCAGGTATCGAGTTTCCTGCATGCCGAGCGGCGCGAAGACATGTTCCTGGACGTAGACGTCTTCGGCCTGACCGGTGAGTTTCTCGAGCAACGCGCCAAGCAGAAGGAAATTGATGTCGGAGTACCGGAAAACCTCACCCGGACCCGACTCGAGCGGCGTCGTGAGCGCGCGACGGATGCCTTCGGCTTTGTCGGCCCGCTCCAGGCCCCACGGATCTTTCAGTTCGACGTCGCCAGTCTCGCCGGAGGTATGCGTCAGCAACATGCGAACGGTCACCATCGCCCGCCGCGGATCGTTAGCCGTGTTGAAGTCGGGCAGGTACTGCTGCACGGGGTCGTCGAACCGGACCGCGCCTTGCTCGTAGAGCTGCATGATGGCGGTTGCCGTCGCCATGACCTTCGTCAAAGACGCCATGTCGAAGATGGTGTCCTCGGTCATCGGTTCCGCGGGCGCAGGCAAGCCATCCAATCCGGGTTCGCTCGCCAGCCGCCGCGAGCCGTAAGCCTGGTGGAAGACGATGTCGCCGCCGTGCCCGACGACCAGCACCGCACCTGGAAGTTTCTCTGCCGCAATGGCATCGTTGATCCGCTTGGAGACGGCGGCGAAGTCCGGGGCCGCGGCCGACACCTCGGGTAGGCCGGGAACCGTTGGGCTGTAACATGTTTGGGCGACAATGGGCGCCGGCGATGGCTGGTCGTTGTTACCGGACGGGCGCGCAGAGTGGCTTTGCGAGCAACCGGCAAGGAGTGTAACGACAACCGCTGCAACGGCTGCACCCTTTTTCGGGCCTCTTTTCATCATGAAGCTCCCGCCAGGGCGTCCCGCACATGACCCCTTACCCGCTCCAGTCGCACCGCGGCCTCTGCGGCGTCCACGCTTGCCAGCAGGGCGACGATCGCGGTCTTGGCGTGACCGCCCGCCGCCGCCAACGCGGCGGTCGCGGCTTCCTCGCCGACGCCTGCCGCGTCGCGGACGATGCGCACCGTGCGGCGGCGCAGTTTGGCGTTGGTCGCGCGCACGTCGACCATCCGCGGCCCGTAAGCCTTGCCGAGCGCGATCATCACGCTCGTCGACAACGCGTTGAGCACGACCTTCTGGGATGTTCCCGCGGTCAACCGGGTGGAGCCGGCGAGCACCTCGGGTCCGGTCAACAGTTCGATGACGATATCAGCGCTCGCTTCGCTGCGGGCGTTGTTGACGACCGCCACGGTGAGAGCGCCCACCGCACGCGCATGATCAAGTGCCGCAACCACATACGGTGTGCGGCCCGACGCGGTGATGCCGACCAGCGCGTCGGCCGCGGTCAGGTCGGCGAGATCTGCCGGGTCGAAGGTGTCTTCGGCGCCGTCGATCGCCCGGGTGAGCGCTGCCGGGCCGCCCGCGATGACACCGCGCACCAGGTCGGTGCTGAAGGTGGGCCCGCACTCGGCCGCGTCGAGCACGCCGAGCCGACCGGGCGTGCCGGCGCCGGCGTAGACGAGGCGGCCACCTTGGTCGAGGCGGGCGGCGATCGCCTCGGCCGCCGCGGTGATCTGCGGCAGTGCGGCCATCACCGCCGTGTGCGCCTCCCCTTCGGCGGTGACGAGCAGCCCGACGATCTCACCGATCGGCCGCGTGTCGAGGTCGTGCAGCTCCGGCCGCACCGCTTCGGTGCCCAGCGCGTCGATCCGGTTCACGGCGGCGGCCGCGTGCACGCGGATCACGTGCGGTTCGTGTATCTCTGCCAGGCGCAACGTGCCGTCGAGCGCATCGGCGACGGGCGCAACGCAGTCGATCTTTTCGCACAGCGCTCGATTTCCGGCCAGGCCGCCGACGATGGCCACCGGACCGTCGCCGAGTGCGCGGGCGGTCGCGGCGAGCGCCTCGGCGGCGGTGCTGACTATGCCCAATGCCACGGTGTCATCGTGGGCGACAAGTACATTGGGCGCAAACGACGCGAGCGCGGCGGGATCGGTAAGTTGCGCCGGCCACGTTCTCGGCGGGCCGAAGCGGGCTTCAGCGGCATCGAGAAGCGCGGTGGACGGGCCGCGGCCGTCGTGCGCGCGCAGGGCCGCACGCAGCCCGGCTGAACCGATCCACGCGCCGCCGCCCTCGTCGCCCAATAACGGGCCCCACCCGTCGGCGGTCCGCAGCGTGCCGTCGGCGCCGATCGCGAGTGCCACGACTCCGGTGCCGGCGATCAGCACGACACCCGGCTTACCGTCCAGCGCGCCGGCATGCGCGATCACACTGTCGCTGGTTACCGAAACCTGTTGTGCTTGCAGCGAACTCAGCAGCGCCTCACCGAGTGCGCGGGCCGCGTCGGGTGCCGTCAGTGCCCCCGCCGCGCCGACGATCACTTCCTCGACCCGCCCGAAATGACGTGCGACCGCCAGGATCGCTGCCTGGGCGGCGCGTACCCCGCCGGGTGCCGCGAGCCCCGGCGCGCCCGCCCCCTGAACCCTGCGGCCGCCTGCGGCGGCCCGACACGACGTCTTGCCGAGGTCTACGGACAGAATCATCGGCCTTAAGGTAGCTCGCGATCAGGCCGCGATACCCAGCTCCCGGTTTATCTGCGCCCAATATTGTGGGCCATCCAGGGTGAGAATCAGCCAGTCGTGGATTTGACCGTTGGCCAAGACGAAGCTCATGGGGGCATTTGCGGCCGCGGCAAGTTGCTTGAGGACCAGGGCGTCGGGCGACAGGATGTCGAGATTGCCTGTGTAGACCGTCGTCTGCGGCAAGTTGGTCATCGGCCCGTACAGCGGACTCACCATGGCATTGGTGACCGAAAGACCGCCCGCCCATTGCTTGCCGAACTGCTGGGCAAGTCCTACCGGCAGCAGTGGATCTTGTACGAATCCGATGTTGGGATTGGTCATCGACAGGTCCAGCCACGGCGACAGCAAAACCATCGATCCCGGACGGTTCGCCAGGTTCGCGATGTTCTGCACAGCCGCCAGCGCCAGGTTGCCTCCCGCGGAGTCACCGATGACGCTGACATTCGACGGACCATGCAGAGCGACTTGACTGGAGATGAAATTCGCCATCTGCGGTACCACCAGGCCGGCGGTACCGCCCTCCTGGATCAGCGGATAAATCGGCACCTGGACGGTCGCACCGGTTTGGTAGGACATCACCGAATAGTGGATCCAATGCAGGAACGACGGCGGGAAAATGAAGGCGCCGCCGTGCACGGCGACCACGTACTCTCCGGTCGGGTTAGCCGGCGTGATCTGCACGATGCTCATCCCGTTGGATGTGGAATACGAGACCGTTTCGCCCAGCAGCAAATTCAAGAACGGTGGCGGGGAGTTGCCGATGAACCACGACAGCGGCGGGATGTCGCTGGCCACCAGTTGCAGGAGTGGGTTGCCCGGGGTTGCGATGTACGTTTCGAGTCCGGACAAATTCAACAGCGGCTTCACCGGGTACAGCAGCGCTTCTTCGAATCGGGTGATCAACGATGGTGTACCGGTGAACCCACCGGTCTGGTTCGCCGGAATGGGCGGAGCAGCCGGCGCACCGAAGATCGTCGTGAAGATCAGGTTGCCGATGCGTTCGAATTCGCTGACGACGCCCGCCGGGAACTGCTGAACGAGCTCGGCGGCTTCCAACAATGAGGCGCCGGCAGCCTCAGCGCTGGCGTATGACGTTGCGGCACTGTTGAGGGCCTGGACGAATTCGTCGTGGAAGACCGCGACTCGCGCGCTGAACGCCTGGTAGCCCTGGCCATGCTCGGAGAACCACGCGGCGATAAGCGCCGACACCTCGTCCTCGGCAGCGGCCAGCACCCCGGTGGTGGCGCTCGCTACACCCTGGTTCGCCCTAGCGACGACCGAGCCCAGCGAAGCCACGTCCGTGGCCGCGGCCGACATGATTTCAGGCAATACAACAACAGAAGACAACGCGCCGCTCCCACCGCCTCGGGGCAACGCCGGTTGCCCGCCCCAATACCGATCGCCGAGTAATCGGAGCTTATGCCCCTCACCAGAAATCCCGTAGCAGCTTGGGAGAAATAGTCCGATGCGGGCGGGATCGCGCCAAAACGCCCCTGCCTTCCGCCGTGCTGAGTAGGCTGCCGAAAATGCAGGTTGCGCCAGAAAATCTGATCACCGCAGCACGCGATCTAGACGTCTTGGGCTCCGATATGAGGTTCGCCCATCTGCAGGCGGCGGCGCCGACAACCAACATCGCCACAGCCGGTGGCGACGAGGTGTCGGCTGCGATCGCCGACATATTCGCCTTCCACGGCCAGGACTTCCAGAAACTGGCCGAGGAAGCGGCGGCGTTCCACGACCAGTTCACTCAGACTTTGACCGGAACCGCGAACGCCTACGCAAACGCGGAGGCGGCCAACGCCGAGCTGTTGTCTCCGGCGGCCGCCGCCCCGGCCGAGGACAACGCCCTGGTGACCCTGGTGCAGTTGGGTGCGGTGGTCCTGTCGCCGTTTATCGTCGTTGCTTTGCTGGGGACCCTGTCCACGCTGTTGGCCACTTACTGGGCCGTGACGTTCTTGAGCACCGCTTTGGGCTAGTGGCTACCAGAGCTGGTGCACCGTGTCGGCCGATTCGCTACCCGTATCCACACTTCACGGGATCAAGATGTAGGTCAGCCCGGCCACAGCTTTGACGATGCGGGTGTCGAACTGACCGAAGCCCGAGGTGCGCCAGCCGTTGGCCGCCGAGGCTCCGTAACCGAAGTTCATCTCGGTGACGGTGACGTCGTCGCCGTCGACGGCGTCGACCCACGCGACGTGCCCGACCCCCCCGACCAGCGAGCTGCTGTAGACCGCGATCGAGCGGGGTTGTGCTTCGCCGACCACCGTCCAGCCCGCCGCCCGCGCCTGATCCGACCAGATCTCGGCGTTCCCGGTCAGGGCTCGGACGTAGTAGCCGGTGTGGACGTGGATCTGTTCCTGAGTGCCCCAGGTGCAGTAACCCTCCCACCCGGCCAGGGGGTTGTGGTCGGTGGTGGCGCCCTTGGTCCGGATCGTGACGGTGTCGGCGTTGACCGCCATAGGCATCGGGGTCCCCAGCAAGAGCGCACTGCTGACGGCGACGGCCGCCGCGCATCTCCTGGTTTTCATCCACCGCCCGCCTGACATTGTTCAGGACATATGCCTGCTATCGCTGCGGGGCGGACTTTCGTTTCACGACGCC
>NZ_JCALDY010000056.1:0-11935 GCF_059813095.1 Mycobacterium sp. NGS22 | reverse complement strand
GTGCACGGCGACGGCACCGTTCACCAGACTCGGACGCGGTCCTCGGGTTTGAGGAACAGCGCCTCCCCGGGCTGGACGTTGAACGCTGCGTACCACTCGTCCATGTTGCGGACGATGCCGTTGACCCGGAACTTGGCCGGGCTGTGGACATCTGACAGCAGTCGGTGACGCTCGGTCTCGGGGCGGCAGGTTTCCTTCCAGCTCGCCGCGAAGGCGAGGAAGAACCGCTGGTCGCCGGTCAGGCCGCCGATGACGGGAGCCTCTTTGCCGCCCAGGGACAGTTTGTAGGCGTCGTAGGCGATGCGCAGTCCGGCGAGATCGGCGATGTTCTCGCCGAGCGTCACCGCTCCGTTGATGCGGTTGCCCGCCAGCGGCTCATAACCGTTGAACTGCTCGACGAGCTTGTTCGCCTCGCGCGTATAGCGCTCGGCGTCGGCCGGTGTCCACCAATCACGCTGCATACCGGTGCCGTCGCTCTTGCGGCCTTGGTCGTCGAAGGCGTGACTCATCTCGTGGCCGATGGTGGCGCCGATTGCGCCGTAGTTCGCCGCCGGGTCGGCCGCGGGATCGAAGTTGGGCGGCTGCAGGATGGCCGCGGGGAACACGATGTCGTTCAGGCGTGGCGAGTAATAGGCGTTGTTGGTCTGCGGCGTCATGCTCCATTCGGCGCGGTCAATGGGCTTGCCCAACCTGTTGACGTCGTAGTCCCACGACCACAACGCGAGGTTGTTCTCGTTGCCGACGAGGTTGCCCGCCTCGATCTTGACCGTCGCGTAGGACTTCCACCGGTCGGGGTAGCCGATCTTGGCGACCAGAGCCGCGAGCTTGGCCTGAGCTTCCCGCTTGGTTTCGGGTGCCATCCACGACGCGGCGTCGATGCGCTTGCCGTATGCGGTACGGAGATTCTCGACCAGCGCCCGCGCCTTGTCGCGTGTCGGCTGAGTGAAGTGCGCCCCGACATACAGTTCCCCGACCGGGTCGCCGAGACCTTTGCTCACCCGCGAGACGCCGCGCTCGACTCGAGGCGCGCGCTGTTGGGCACCGGACATGGTTCGGCCGTAGAAGTCGAACAGCTCGTCGGCGAACGGCGTCGAAAGTTCTGGGCCGTACGCGTCGAGGACCTGGTAGCGCATGTACGACTTCCAGGATTCCACCGGCTCACCCGCGAAAAGCGCTGCGGTACTGCGCAATACATCGGGCATGCCGACCTGGAAGTCGGTTGCGGCCGGCAGCCTCAGCGCGTCGAACAACGCGCGCAGCGGCGCACCTTGCCCGAGCTGCTCGACTTCGGCGCGCGGCATGATGTTGTTGGTCTTGACGACGTCGCGCTCGTCCTCCCGCGACACCTGTACCTCTGCCAACTTGGTTTCGAGGGCAAGAAGTCGCTCGGCCTGCTGCTGCGAATCCGCGAAACCGGCGAGAGCGAGCAGCCGGGCGGCGTGCGCGACGAATTTGTTGCGCAGCTCGACCGATTCGGCGTCGGTGTCCACGTAGTACCCGCGCTCACCCAGCGAGAGCCCGCCCTGCCAGATGATCGGGAGGTAGCGCGTGGGGTTGTTGGGATCGATCTCCACCGAGACCGGGAAGGGATCACTGACCCGGGTCTTGCCGTTGAACGAGACCAGAACCGCATCGAGGCCTGCTTTGTCGTTGATCCCGTCGATCGACGACAGCAGGGGACGCACGGGCTCGACGCCCAGCTTGTTCAGCAGCGCCTCGTCCATGTAGGACGCGAACAGGTCGCCGATCTGCTGCGAGATGTCGCCGGCCGGTGCGTGTTTGGCGCCGGCGCCTTCGACGATCGCCTTCAGGTCGGCGTTGAGCTGGTTCTGGATGTCGAGATTGACGCCGGCGCATACCTTGTCGGGCGGGATGGTCGCGTTCTTCACCCAGCCGCCGACGGCGTATCCGAAGAAGTCGTTGCCGGGCCGGACGGATGTGTCCATCTCGGCCAGGTCGACGCCCCAGGTGCCGTATTTCGGTTTGGCCGGGTGTTCGGCCGAACGGCTACACCCGACGGCCATCATGGCGATGGTCAATGACACTGCAACCACACGAATGGGCACTCGCACGCAGACCTCCAGTCGCCGGGCCAAAGGGCAGCTTAACCGTGGGAGCCGACAGCGAGATGGCCGGCCGAAGCCGTGTTGTGACGCGAATCAGGCGACGATGCCGAGTTCTTGGTTGATCTGTGGCCAATACAGCCAGCCGGGTGGAGTGAGCAGGACCCAGTCGTGAATTCCCCAGCGGTCCAATACGAACGTCATCGGCGCACCCTGGGCTATCGCTGCCTGCTGCAGGACGGCGGCTTGCGCTGCAAGTCCATCCAGCGCACCCGAATACACATATGTCGGGGGAAGCCCGGTCACTGACCCGAACAGCGGACTCACCATGTAGTTGTTCAGCGGTAGATCGCCCGCCCATACCGAGCCGATCCCCCTGGTACCGACGTCGAGCCAGGGAGACAACAACACCAAGGACGCCGGTACCGGGCCATACGTTCCCGTCTGCACCATGTGTTGGACGGCGGCTAGTGCGAGGTTGCCGCCCGCAGAGTCACCGATGACGCTGACGTTCTGGTATCCGTGCTGCGAGATCTGCTCGGAGATGAGGCCCGCCATTCTCGGTACGACCCAGCCCGCGGTGCCGCCTTCTTGCATCAACGGGTAGATCGGCACTTGGAAGGTCGCACCGGTCTGATAGGCCGTTACGGAGTAGTTGATCCAGTGGAAGAACGACGGCGGGAAGATAAGCGCGCCGCCGTGGATCGCCACCACCTGTTCGCCGGTGGGATGAGCCGGCGTGATCTGGACGACCCTCATTCCGTCGAAGGTGCTGTATTCGACGGTTTGCCCGAGCAGCAGGTTCAGCAACGGCGGCGGGGAATTCCCGATGAGCCACGACAGCGGCGGGATGTCGCTGGCAAACAGCGCCAACAGTGGAGAGCTCGGCGTGGATATCAGCGAATCGATTCCGGTGGCCAGTGTCGCCGGGATCTGCCGAATCTGCTGCTGGATGCCGAGCAGCGTCTGCTCGAAGGTCGCCAGCGGCGCGGCGCTGGCAGCCTCGGCCGCGGCATACGCTCCGGTCGCACCGGCGAGTGCCTGCGCGAAGCGCTGCTGGAATGCGGCCGCCTGTGCGCTGAGGGTTTGATAGCCCTGGCCGTGCGCGGAGAACAGGGCCGCGATCGCCGCTGAGACCTCGTCCTCGGCCGCGGCCAGTACCCCGGTGGTGGCCCCCGCTACGTCCTGGCTTGCCGTCGCTACCACCGAACCGACCACGGCCACGTCCTCGGCCGCGGCGGACATCAGCTCGGGTAACGCAAAAACATACGACACCGGTCGCTCCCACCATGTACGGGCAACCCCGAAGTTGCCCTGCCAAAAATCGTTCGCCGAGTAGCCGGAGCCTATGCCGTCAGCTTGCAATCACGTAGCGAATCGCGCGACTTGTCAACGTCGAGGTGTCGCAAGCGCGATTGCTTCGGGCTATGCGGGGTCGGTGAAAACCGGCGGCTCGCCGGACATTCCAGCGACGACGGCGGCGATCTGGTTGGGCGTGCCGATCAGCCCGGTCTGCAGAACTGATTCGCGCGAAAGAGCAGCCGCGGGGTCGTTGCTGACCCAGGTCTCGTTGTACAGGCGCTTGGCGGCACGGATTGCATCCGGTGACTTCTGCGCGATTTCGTCCGCGAGCGCGAGCGCCGCCGCCAGCGGATCCTCGGCCGTTCGGGTTATCAAACCGAGCTCGAAACCCTCAGTGCCGGAGACGATCCGGCCAGTGAACGTCAACTCTTTCGCCACGTCGATCGGCAGAAGTCTCGGCAGCGTCTGGGTGATGCCCATGTCGGGAACGAGTCCCCACTTGATCTCCATGATGCTCAACTTCGCGTCCGGCGCGCCGATCCGGATGTCTGCGCCCAGCGCGATCTGCAGACCGCCGCCGAAGCAGTTGCCGTGGATCGCGGCGATCACCGGCACCGGGACCAGCGACCAGTCGTAGCTCACGCGCTGCGCAAGGTTCGCCGGCCCGTCGTCGTCCCGGCTCAACAGAACGCCCGTGCCTCGTTCCCCGCTCATGAAACTTGCCACGTCCAAGCCAGAGCAGAAGCTCTTACCCTCACCGTGCAGAACGACCGCGCGGACCGAGGTATTTTTCGCCAGCTGCGCTGCGGCATCCACCAGGCCCTCGAACATCGCTTGATCGAGGGCATTGTGTTTTTCGGCACGCACCATCGTCGCCGTTGCCACGCCGTTGTCGGCGACCCGCACGCGGACTCTGTCTTCACTCACGACTAGCAATCTATCGCGCGTGGCCTGATCCGATGTGGCCTAGACATAACGGTTACGGCCCGCCAGCGCGCCCATCGTCATCTGCAGCATGTAGACCACCAATACGAATATCCACGGCACGGTCCAACCGTTGGTGACGTCGTGCAGCAGGCCGAACAGGAACGGCCCGATGCCGGCGAGCAGATAACCGAAACCCTGCGCCATCCCGGAGAGCTGCGCGGTGGTTTCGGTGGTGCGGGCGCGGAGCGCAATCACTGTGAGCGCCAAGGAGAATACGCTCAGACCCAGGCCGACCAGCACACTCCACAACAGGGGTGCGGCCGCTGGATCGACCATCAGCCCGATGACCCCGCCGAGTCCGATGACGCCCAACGCGACGATCCAACCGCTCTGACTGCCGGATCGAGCGGCCAGCGGCGCGAGGCAGATGCTGACCGGCACGGCGATCAGCGACATCAGCCCGACGAGCATCCCGGCGGTCGCCTTGGGCACACCGCTTTGAACGAATACCTCGGGCAGCCAACCCAACATGATGTAGGCGAGCGTGGACTGGAAGCCGAAGAACAGGGTCACCGTCCACGCCAGACGATTGCGCAGTAGCGATCCGCCCGCGGAGTGAACCGGCAGTTCAACGGCGCTCACTCGACGCGCGCCCGCGAACCAGGTGATCACAGCCAATAGCGCAAGGAAGGCCCAGGCGCCGAGCGCCTCACGCCAACTCCCGAATGCGGACTCCATCGGCGGGGTCAATGCCGACCCCATGGCGCCACCGGCCTGCAGGGCAGCGGTGTAGATGCCCGTCATCACACCGATCTGAGCGGGGAATGACCCCCGGATCACCACCGGAATCAACACGTTGATCAACGCGATGCCACCGGTGGCCACTATCGTGCCGCCGATCACGACCATGGGACCGTCGAGGACGCGCAGCAACAAGCCGACGACCAACGTCAGCAACGCGGCTCCGATGGCGTGCCGCAGGCCGATCCGGCGGGCCAGCCACGGCGCAATGAGTCCCGCGGCGGCAAAACACAGTCCGGGCAGCGTGGTCAGCACTCCAGCCCACGTCGCCGAAGCGCCGAGCGATTCACGCATCGCGCCCAGCAGCGGCCCGACGCTGGTGAGCGCGGGTCGCAGATTCAACGCCGTGAGCACCACGGCCGCGATCAGCAGGCCCCCGCCTGCGATCCGGGTGGCCCGGGGGATCTTGTCAGCGGGAAGCGCGGCTGCGCGCTCGTCGACTTCGGCGCAGATGCCGGCCACTTCCCTACTCACTGGGTTAGTCTGTCATACATCCCATGATTGGATGAATCGAGATTACTGTGCCCTTGGCAACAACGCGTCGCGCTGGGCTGGTCGAGCAGGTCATCGATCAGCTGCGGCAATCCGTGACGGCCGGCGAATGGCCCGTCGGCACACGCATACCCAACGAACCGAGCCTCAGCGAGGCACTGGGCGTGGGCCGCAACACGGTCCGCGAGGCGGTACGCGCCCTGGTGCACGCCGGAATCCTCGACGTGCGACAGGGAGACGGGACCTACGTGCGCGCCACCAGCGAAGTGTCCGGGGCGTTGCGCCGCCTGTGCGGGTCCGAGCTCCGCGAGATTCTGCAGGTGCGCCGATGCCTGGAGGTTGAGGGGGCACGGCTCGCGGCCGCTGCCCGCACGGACGAGGACGTCACCGCGCTACGCCAATTGCTGTGTCGGCGAGACGAATTGGAACTCGGTGAGGATCGCGCCGCCTTTGTGGCAGCGGACGCCGCGTTGCACTTCGCCGTGGTGCAGGCGTCAGGCAACACCGTTCTGACCGAGCTGTATCGCGGACTTACCGAAGTCGTGATGGCCAGTGTCGCCACCACGAGCGCGACGCACGAACCGCGCGAGATCCGCCACGGCGGATTGATCGACGCCATCGCCGGCGGGGACGTCGAAGGGGCCGGACGGGAGGCCGGCGGGTTCCTGGACGAGCTCATCGAGAAGTTGCCGGGATGACGGTGCCAAACCTCGGCGCACACCGCGCGGGTTGAACCTCAGATGTGCATACGAACGCATCGAGCGGTCGCGGCACAAGTCGGGTGAGGGTGCGAAGGCAGGTAGGCGCCGTTGGTGCTGGTGCCACGCTGAGCCCCGAAGGTTTAGCTGGCACGCAGAGTGGCAAACCGCCTGCTACTGCATCAAAGGAGTACAACATGAAGATTGGCACATTCCTCGCGACATCCGCCGTCTTGGCTGGGGCTGCTATCGGGCTAGCATCACCGTCGGTCGCCGATGAACTCAACGGCCGCTACAACGTCACGTTCCAGCCCGCCGGGACAGTCCACACTTGGACGATCACACCCTGCGGCCCGGGTTGTGAAGCGATCTCGGCGGTAACCGACCGAGGGCGGGCTCCCTATTCCGGCAACGCCACCCAAAGCGGTGACGAATGGACCCTGGTTGTCGAGCGACCAGACGCAGTCATTTGCAACGATGGGCGCTTCTTGCCTGGTACAGCCACTTACACCTGGAACAGCACCACACTCGCTGGCACCCATAACGGATCCGCTGCCGTCGGCTGCGATGGAACGCCGTTCTCCGCCGGAGGCACGCTCCAGATGTCAAAAATTAGCTGACCGACCACGGTCTACCCGGGCTCATCTCCTGCCCCTCTCCTTGCACGTCGACCGCTTGGCAGTCGCTCCGTGAGACGATCGGCAGATGCCTCTTGAACGGATCGCCCGGTGACCGTCGTTCTCGCGCTGCGTTGCGCTGACGGCATTGTGATGGCCTCCGACTCGCAGATCACCGATGACGGCCGGGGTCTGACGTACCCCGCGCAGAAGCTGCATCAGCTGGGAAAGTATGCCGCGTGGGGCGGGAGTGGATCACGTGCTGTGCTCTATGACCTCGAGCAAATCTTCAACTCCGAGGCCGAGTCCGTTGTCGAGGCGAAGGACATTGGTCATGCGTTGCAGGGGCGGGTGCTTCCGGTGCTCAAATACCACTACGAGAACTACATCGAGCACGTTCCCGCACAGAAATCCGCAGGTACACCGGCCACCTACGTGCTAGCCGCGGGGTACGCAGGCGAGGTCCCCTTCATCATCGACTTGGACCCGAACGGTCTCATCGGGCACCACGAAGAGACCGGCTTCCAAGCCATCGGCAGTGGCGCGGCCATGGCGCAGCAGGCACACGCCTTGCTGACGCACTTTCACATGACCGAGCGCGACGTCGACCACGGCGTGGTCGCCGCGCTGCGGGTGCTCGATGCGTTGGATGCTTCGTCACCAAGCGTCGGGGGCCCGATGGACGTCTGCCGCATCACCCCGGACGGCGCGAAACACTTGAGTCCGGACGAAGTGGACGAGGTCCGACGCCACGTCAACCGCTGGATTGAACTCGAACAGGAAGCGCTCGACAAGCTCTTCGAATAAGTGTCGCCGCCGATTCTGCTACGGATCGATGCCGTGGGCCGCCCACCACTGTTGGTATGTGGAGACGAGCCAGCGGTTGAGCCGGTCGTAGTCGCACTTGTCGGGCAGATCCGCGCTGGCCGTGCGGGCAACGAGCTCATTGCGTGCCTCGTCGATCGCGTCCAGCACTGTTTGCTTGTCGACCTTCCCTGTGCGCAGGTCGTAAAGCCAACTGCGGGAGGGCTCCGGCATCGGCAGCGTGATCCGGCCGGTCGTCACCAGCTCCAACCCCTGCATCCCGAGCCGCACTGCGTGATAGGCGAATTTGGTGTCGAATCCGTAGACCTCGATGAGTTCGGGTCGGTTGCTGTGCTTGGAGCGCAAACCGAGCATCTGCTCGTGCTGCGCGTCCAAGTAGCCGACGAAGCGGCGACCGCAATCGCGGGACAAGAAAAGCTCGGGGTGCTGCCGCATGTCTCGACCCGGAGGTGCGATGCTGACGATCTCGCTTTCGGGGGCAAAGAGCAGGAGCAGGACAGTGGGGTTGCCGGCGGCCGCGAGCCGGGCCCATTTGCGCAGGCTGTAGACGGTTAAGTCGAGGTCTCCGGCGCCGGATCGGACGCCTTCGGGCTGGGTGCGGTACTGGTACTGCTCGAACTGGCGCAGCCCGATCACGCACTCGGGTGGTTCGATGCAAACCCCCATCTCGTCGCGGTCGTCGGTGCCGGCGATCGTCACGCCATGCAGACCCGAGCCCACTTGAGTGCGGAGGACGGTATTCGCCTCGGCAATGTGCCGGTGCCAGGCGGTGTTGTGCCGATTCTTGAAGATGCGATCGGCGTCATCGACGTTGCTGTCCGAGGACGTCATCTCTCGGATCGTAGCCCTACGGCAGCGCCCGAATATGCGCTCGGCGAAGGCTGAGGTGCCGCCGGCCCGCCGACGCAATAAGCAGCTGCCACCAAGGACGGGAAGTGAAACAATCGGCGCTGTGCGTCTTAAAGCAGTGGTCTGTGATGTAGACGGAACGCTGTGCGACGTGGCAGCGATCCGGCATCATGTGCGGCCAGCGCCCGGTGGGGAGAAAGACTTCGACGCGTTCCACCAGGCGTCCTGGGACTGCCCCCCGAATGAGCAGGCGCTGGATTTCTGCCGACGCCACCACGCCTCCGGACACGTCGTCATTGTGGTGACCGCCCGAATGGAGCGGCACTACCAGGTGACTAAGGACTGGCTGGACCGGCACATGCCGGTGCCGTACGACGGGCCGATCATGCGTGAGGACGGGCTGCGGCATTCCGATGTGTCGGTGAAGCGCCGCATCTACGACTACCTCGCGCGCAGCTACGACGTGCGGTACGCGTGCGACGACAACCCGGCGATCGTGGCGCTGTGGACCGAGTTGGGCATACCTGTCGAAATCGTCCCCGGATGGGATGACGACGCATGAGGACGGCGAACCCAACGGGTGCTTCGGACCTGCTACGCCCTTGGGCAGCCCCCGACGCCACCATCACCGGGTCACTCCGGACACCATCCCGCCCGGTGAGCCGGGACATCTCGGCTAGCGGCCGATGACAACTCAGCCGGCGTTGCAGTTGACGACTGTGTAGCGAGCGGTCGCGGACTGCTGATCCTTCACCTGCCCGTTCACAGAAATCTTGCACGACACCCGTAGCCCGTTGGTCTGGGCGCCGACACCATACGACGGGTACGTGGCCTGGTTGGTGATCGTCTTCGTCCACGGCGCGGTTACGTTGGCGATCTGCTGCAAGTCACCCATGCCGTCGAAGTAGGTGACGCTGGATAAGTCACCGTCGGATTCGACCGTGTAGGTAACTGATGTCGCAGCGACCGCAGGGACGCGCCGGTGGTCCCATAACTGGCAATCCAGGTGGTCCCATCACCCTGGCAAAAATCAGGTCACACTGGTCCCATCCTCATGGCAGGCGACAACGTTCTCATTCCGGTAGCGGGGGGATATCCCGAATCGGTGACGAAACTGCCGATTCAGAACAATCCGAGGAGCGGCAAGCCCGAGTACTTTGTTGACGCCGCAACGGGATTGAAGTATCCGGTCAACCCGACCACACAATTCGGGCACCGCCCCGGCCAAGAGTATTGGCGGTTACGCGACCAGGCCATAGGGGAAGGCTGGACCCGAAAACAGTTCATCGGCGAATTCAACCCACCAAGACATTTTCAGATCGAAGACGCACCGGGCAACCAGAGTCACCGCTTCGAGGTCCTCGTGCGAGATAGTATGCAAGCCAAGAAGATTGAACAGTGAAGGCATAGGATATATGGACGTCTATCACCGTGACCAAGTCGGACGAACCCCGCTCCACTACGCGGCCGTCGATAACAAACTCGACGACGTCAACGCGCTGATCGCCGCCGGCGCTGAGATCGACGCCCGTGAAGATACCGGGCAATTCACCCCGCTGATGTTCGCCGCACAGAACGACGACAACGTCGAAGTCGTCAAAGCCTTGGTGGAAGCTGGAGCGGACGTGAACCTGACCAACCACAAGGGCCAAACGGCGCTGTTCATCGCGACGGCGTCGCCGGGCTATAACGGCACGCGTGGCGCAGAAATAATCCGCTACCTTCTCGATCGCGGCGCAGATCCGTATATCGCGAATGAAAACGGCAACACGGCAATATCGTTCGCCAAACGAGGCGACGATAAATTTGGGCGCCGTGCTGCCTTCGGCTCACTGCTCGATGAATGAGCCGAAGCCATTACGACGCTGTGCGGCAAGGCATTTGATGACCGTGTTGACCGCCTCGCCGATGTCCTCGACGAGTATTAGCGACGGCACGAACTACCCGGGGTCGGTGCGGATGGCGATCTGGGCCGACAGGTAGCAGCTGCGCAAGAGTCGTCGATCGTAGCGACGGCCGCCTCGCGCACCTACTACGACCGCAAACGCGCCGAAGGAAAAACCCGCACCCACACCCAAGCCGTGCTCGCCCTGGCCCGCCGACGCCTCAACGTGCTGTGGGCAATGCTGCTGTCCGTGGCCATATCAATCCACCGCAACTACTGCTGCGGCGGCTTGACAATTTCATTGAGAATCTCCTCTCAGCGCCTAACCCGAAGCTGGACAAAAGGGTCCTCCGTCGCTGCCTGACGTCGTTTAAGGATCAATGCCGTTACTCGTCGCGTCGTCATAGCCAATAAGTAGCAGGAATAAAAATCCAAGAAGTGCGAGGAGGATAAGTAATGGCGAAACCAGCTTCAGCCACCTGCGAACGGGGCCGATTAGCAGAATAATCTCGCCTAGGAGTATCAAGCCGGTCGCAAGGACTATTGACCAGACCGTGATCCATCCAGCAACGCTCACGTTGGGTTCGGGCGGGTAGGGTCCCGCACAGTGTGCGGCCTCCACCTTGCGGACCCAAGAACCGATTTGCCACCCAGCGATCTCTATCGAAGCTAGAGCAGTCACGACTAGGATCGCGGTCGCAAGAAACCACCACCGCGCTCTGCGCATCACCGGGACGTTACCTACGACGCCTCTTCAACAGCCTTGCGCACCGCGGCGCTCTGCGCGTTCTGCGCTTGCTCCTTGGTGATGTCGCCGGGGTTGAGGCTCACCGCGCTCAGGGCATCGGCACAGAGCTGGTCGGCCTGGGTGGCGGCCTGCACCGCGTCGGTAATCGGCTGCTGATACCGCAAGGCGGTCAGATCACCAACGGGGTCCACGCTGGCGTTCGGCAGGCTCACCCTTCCGTCGTGCCCGGATGGACGCGCCCACCCGCGAATCGTTTGACAAACCGTTTGACATAGCATCTGATGTTGCATCAGTGCAGGTCAGAGTGGTGGAGCTGCCGGGAATCGAACCCGGGTCCTACGGCATTCCCTCAAGACTTCTCCGTGCGCAGTCCGCTATGTCTCTGCTCGGATCTCCTGGTCACGCGAACTAGCCAGGATGACGATCCCAGTCGCTGTTGGTGTCCCGATGAGTCCCGCGACCGAACTCATCGGTGGATCCCTCTAGCTGATGCCGGGGTCCGGGGCGAGGGCGTTCCCGGTCCGACAGACTAGCTGTCGCTTAGGCAGCGAGAGCGTAGTCGCGCTGATGTGACTCGGCGCTTAATTGGTTGCATCGACGCTTACGGTGGTCTCTTGCCTGCACCGGCACGCTTCCCTTGATTCGATGCGCGAAGTCGAAACCGTTCAGCCCCTCGCATCCCTGCCGATTCCCGGCAGGACATCCCATGGTACGCCGCTCATAACATC
>NZ_JCALDY010000055.1:0-12565 GCF_059813095.1 Mycobacterium sp. NGS22 | reverse complement strand
CGGTCAAGCTGAACCTGACGCTGAGCGCGGCGGCGCAGGCGCTGACCGGGCTGGGCGACCGGTTCGGCCAGTCGATCGTCAACGGCAACGCGATCCTCGACGACATCAACCCGCAGATGCCCCAGGCCCGCCGCGACATCCAGGCGCTGGCCTCCCTTGGTGACGTCTACGCGGACGCGGCACCGGAACTGCTGGACTTCCTGAACAATTCGACGACCACCGCGCGCAGCATCAACGCGCAGCAGCGGGACCTGGACCAGGCGCTGCTGGCCGCCGCCGGCTTCGGCAACACCGGTGCCGACATCTTCGAGCGCGGCGGACCCTACCTGGCCCGCGGTGCCGCCGACCTGGTGCCGACGGCTCAACTACTGGACACGTACAGCCCGGAGCTGTACTGCACGCTGCGCAACTACCACGACGTCGAACCGACGGTCCGGACGTTCCTCGGCGGCAACGGCTACTCGCTGAACACCCACTCCGAGATCCTGTCCGCGCTGGGTGCGATGCTCAACCCGGTTTCGCTGGTGCCGCTGTTGCTCTCCCAGGTCGGCGGGCTGGCCGCGGGCCTGGTCGGCGGCGCACCGAACCCCTACATGTATCCGGAGAATCTGCCGCGGGTTGCCGCGCACGGTGGCCCGGGTGGTGCCCCCGGCTGTTGGCAGCAGATCACCCGCCAACTGTGGCCGGCACCGGAATTGGTGATGGACACCGGCAACAGCATCGCGCCGTACAACCACTTGGATACCGGTTCGCCCTACGTGCTCGAGTACGTCTGGGGCCGTCAAGTAGGGGACAACACGATCAACCCATGAAAATCACCGGGACTCTCGTCAAGCTCAGCATCTTCGCATTCGTGCTGTTGCTGTTCAGCGTCATGATCATCGTGGTGTTCGGTCAGATCCGCTTCGACCGGACCACCAGCTACTCCGCGGAGTTCAGCAACGTCAGTGGGCTGCGGGCGGGTCAGTTCGTGCGGGCCTCCGGGGTGGAGATCGGCAAGGTGAAGAACCTCGAGCTGCTCGACGGCGGCCGGCGGGTCAAGGTGGACTTCGACGTCGACCGCGCAATCCCGCTGTACCAGTCGACGACCGCCCAGATCCGCTACCTGGACCTGATCGGCAACCGCTACCTCGAGCTGCGGCGCGGCGAGGGCGACGGCGCGGACAAGGTGATGTCGGCGGGCGGACTCATCCCGCTGTCGCGCACGTCCCCGGCACTGGACCTGGACGCGCTGATCGGTGGATTCAAACCGGTGTTCCGGGCACTGAACCCGGAGAAGGTCAACACCATCGCGTCGTCGTTGATCACGGTCTTCCAGGGCCAGGGCGGCACGATCAACGACATCTTGAACCAGACCGCGTCGCTCACCAATCAACTCGCCGAGCGGGACCAGGCGATCGGCGAAGTGATCAAGAACCTGAACACCGTGCTGGACACCACTGTCCGGCACCGCAAGGACTTCGACCAGACCGTCAACAATCTCGAGGTGCTGATCACCGGGCTGAAGGACCACAGTGACGGCCTCGCCGGCGGCACCGCGAACATCAGCAACGCCGCTGGGACGGTGGCCGATCTGCTGGCCGAGGACCGTGCACTCCTGCACAAGACCATCAACTACCTGGACGCCGTGCAGCAGCCGCTGGTCGATCAGCGGCAGCAGCTCAACGACTTCCTACAGCGCGTGCCGTCCGCGTTGAACCTGATTGGCCGGTCCATCGGCTCCTACGGTGACTTCGTCAACTTCTACTCCTGCGACATCAGCCTCCGGATCAACGGTCTGCAACCCGGTGGACCGGTCCGCACCGTCCGGCTCTTCCACCAGCCGACAGGAAGGTGCTCGCCGCAATGAGAACGTTGGAGCCGCCCAACCGGCTGAAGATCGGGTTGATGGGCATCCTGGTGACGCTGTTGGTGATCGGCGTCGGCCAGAGCTTCACCAGCGTGCCGATGCTGATGGCAAAGCCCAGTTACTACGGGCAGTTCACTGACACCGGCGGCATGAACAAGGGCGACAAGGTGCGCATCGCCGGCATGGACGTCGGCAAAATCGAGGCGATCAAGATCGACGGCGATCACATCGTGATGAAGTTCTCGATCGGCACTCAGAGCATCGGTACCGAGAGCCGGCTGCAGATCCGCACCGACACGCTGCTGGGCAAGAAGGTCCTGGAGATCGAGGCGAAGGGTAACCAGCCGCTGCGACCCAACGGCGTGCTGCCGCTGGGTCAGAGCACCACGCCCTACCAGATCTACGACGCCTTCCTGGACGTCACCACCGCGGCCAGAGGCTGGAACATCGACACCGTCAAGCAGTCGTTGCACGTGCTGTCGGAAACCATCGACCAG
Source organism: Mycobacterium sp. NGS22 (assembly GCF_059813095.1). NCBI lineage: Bacteria > Bacillati > Actinomycetota > Actinomycetes > Mycobacteriales > Mycobacteriaceae > Mycobacterium > Mycobacterium sp. NGS22. Next base: position 10,219 of record NZ_JCALDY010000055.1, on the reverse strand, counting down.
ACCTACCCGCAGCTCAGCCCCGCGCTGGAAGGTGTGTCCAAGTTCTCCGACACCCTGGGCAAGCGTGACGACGAACTCAAGCATCTGCTCGCTCAGGCCAACCAGGTGGCGAGCGTGCTCGGCGATCGCAGCCAGCAGGTGGACCGGTTGCTGGTCAACGCCAAGACGCTGCTCGCCGCCTTCAATGACCGCGGCCGTGCCATCGACGCCCTGCTGGGCAACATCGCCTACTTCTCAACGCAGGTTCAAGGCTTCATCAACGACAACCCGAACCTCAACCACGTGCTGGAGCAGTTGCGCACCGTCAGTGATGTGCTGGTCGCGCGCAAACAGGACCTGGCCGACGGCCTGCAGATGGTCGGCGGGTTCCTGCCGTCGTTGAACGAGTCGATCGCGTCCGGACCGTTCTTCAAGGTCGTGATTCACAACCTGGTCCCGGGTCAGATCATCCAGCCGTTCATCGACGCCGCGTTCAAGAAGCGCGGGCTGGACCCGGAGAACTTCTGGCGCGGAGCCGGCCTGCCGGCCTACCGGTTCCCCGACCCCAACGGGACCCGGTTCCCCAACGGCGCCCCGCCGCCGGGACCGCTGGTGCTGGAAGGCACCCCGGAACACCCGGGACCGGCCGTGCCGCCGGGAACGCCGTGCTCGTACACGCCGCCCGCAGACGGCATCCCGACGCCCGGGAACCCGTTGCCCTGCATCGGGCTCAACAACGGTCCGTTCGGTGGGGTCGGGTTCCCTGGACCCAACGTCGCGGCTTCGCCGCCCAACCCGAACGGCGTCCCGTACATTCCGGGCATCCCGATCGCCGGACGCCCGGGCGAGCCGGCGCCGGACGTGCAGGGCACCCCCGTTCCGCTGCCGCCGAACACCCCACCGGGCTCGCGCACCGAGCCGCTGGGACCGGCGGGACCGGTGGGGCCACCGTCGACCTTCGCCCCTGGCCTGCCTCCGGGTCCGGCAGCGCCGCCTGGGCCGGGGAACCAGCTGCCGGCGCCATTCATCAATCCCGGTGGGACCGGTGGCAGTGGCGTAGTGGGAGGTAGCCAGAATTGAGCACCATCTTTGACGTCCGCAACATCCGGTTGCCGCGCCTGAACCGGGTGACGGTGATCGTCGGGATCCTGGTGGTGATCCTCGCGCTGGTCGCCGTGTTCGTCGGGTTCAAGCTGTACATGAAGCTGACGACGAACACCGTGACGGCCTATTTCTCCCAGGCCAACGCGCTGTACGCCGGCGACAAGGTCCAGATCATGGGCATGAAGGTCGGCACGATCGACAAGATCGAGCCGGCCGGCGACAAGATGAAAGTGACGTTCCACTACGAGAACAAGTACAAGGTTCCGCTGGACGCCCACGCGATCATCCTCAACCCGACGCTGGTGGCGTCCCGCGCGATCCAATTGGAGCCGGTCTACAAAGGCGGACCCGTGCTGCCCAACCGCGCCGAGATCAAGATCGACCACACTCAGGTGCCGGTGGAGTGGGACGAGCTGCGCAACAGCATCACCAACATCATCTCCAAGCTGGGCCCCACAAAAGAGCAGCCGCAGGGGCCGTTCGGTGAGGTGATCAACTCATTCGCCAACGGGTTGTCGGGCAAGGGCCGACAACTGAATTCGACACTTGACAATCTGTCCAAGGCTCTGACGGCGCTGAATGAGGGGCGCGGGGACTTCTTCGCCGTGGTCAAGAGCCTGGCCCAGTTCGTCAACGCATTGCACCAGGACGACAAGCAGTTCGTGGCGCTCAACCAGAACCTGGCCGATGTCACCGGGCGGCTGGCCAGCACCGACGGTGCGCTGGCGGCGGCGATCCGCCAGTTCGACGAGCTCCTGACCACGATCCGGCCGTTCCTGGACAAGAACCGCGAGGTGTTGACTCACGACGTCAACAATCTGGCCGAGGCGACCACCGCATTGTTGCAACCGGAGTCCTACAACGGACTGGAGACCGCGTTGCACGTGTTGCCGACGGCTGCGGCCAACGTGAACCAGATCTATCACCCGTCGCATGGTTCGTTGGTCGCCGTTCCGGAGATCACCAGCTTCGCCAACCCGATGCAGTTCATCTGCAGTTCGGTGCAGGCCGGTAGCCGGTTGGGGTATCAGGAGTCCGCGGAGTTGTGCGCGCAGTACCTCGCGCCGATCCTCGACTCGATCAAGTTCAACTACTTCCCGTTCGGGTTGAACACGTTCAGCACCGCCGAAGTGCTGCCCAAGATGGTGGCCTATTCCGAGGAGCGGCTGCGCCCGCCCAACGGCTACAAGGACACCACCGTGCCCGGCATCTGGGTGCCCGACACCCCGCTGTCGCACCGCAACACCCAGCAGGGTTGGGTGGTGGCCCCCGGCATGCAGGGGGTCAAGGTCGGGCCGATCACCGCGGGTCTGATGACCCCGGAGTCGCTGGCCGAGCTGATGGGCGGGCCGGACATCGGGCCGATCCAGTCCACCTTGCAGACCCCGCCGGGACCGCCCAACGCCTATGACGAGTACCCGGTGGTGCCGCCGGTGGCGCTCAACGCGCCAGTACCGGTGCAGCCGCCGCCGCCCGGACCGGGCGTGGTCCCGGGTCCGGTGGCTCCGACCCCGGCGGCCCCCGGGCCGGCACTGAACGCACCGGTGGGCGCACCGTTGCCGGCTGAGGCAGGAGGCCGGTGATGCGGGTGCTGCGCAAGATGCGCTATCGCAGCTGGCAGGTGCTGGTGCTGCTGCTGGCGGCGCTGATGCTGAGTTCCTGCGGTTGGAAGGGCATCTCCCAGGTGGCCATTCCCGGCGCACCGGGCAGCGGGGACGGCGCCTACGTCGTCTACGCCCAGGTACCCGACACGCTGGCGATCAACGGCAACAGCAAGGTGATGGTCGCCGACGTCGAGGTGGGTTCGATCCGCAAGATCGAACTGAAGAACTGGATCGCCACCCTGACGCTGGGCCTGAAGAAGGACACCAAGCTCCCCAGGAACGCGCTGCTCAAGATCGGCCAGACCAGCTTGCTGGGGTCGCAGCACGTGGAGCTGATATCCCCGGAAAAGCCGGAGGGTCAGCTGAAGAACGGCGACGTGATCGCGCTGAAGAACTCGTCGGTCTATCCGAACATCGAGCAGACGCTGGCAGTGATCTCGCTGATCCTGCGCGGCGGCGGCATCCCCAACCTGGAGGTGCTGCAGAACGAGATCTACACGATCTTCAAAGGCCGGGGCGAGCAGATCCGCGACTTCCTGGGCAAGCTCGACACCTTCACCAGGCAGCTCAACGAGCAACGCGACGACATCACCCACGCGATCGACTCGACGAACCGGCTGCTGGGCTACGTCGGCAACCGCAACGACGTGCTGGAACGGGTGCTGACCGACTTCCCGCCGCTGATCAAGCACTTCGCCGACACGAAGAACCTGCTGATCAACGCGGTGGACTCGGTCGGGCGACTGAGCCAGGTCGCCGACCAGTACCTGTCGGAGACGCGTGCCAACCTGCACACCGATCTGCAGCTGCTGCAATGCCCGCTGCGGGAGCTGGGCCGCGGGTCGCCATACCTGATCGGCGCGCTGAAGCTGATCCTGACGCAGCCGTTCGACATCGACACGGTGCCGAAGATGTTCCGTGGCGACTACCAGAACGTGAACGCCACGATCGATGTGACGCTCAGTTCGGTGGACAACGCGGTGCTGACCGGTACCGGGTTCTCCGGACTGCTGCGGGCGATCGAGCAGTCGTTCGGACGTGATCCCGAGTCGATGATCCCGGACGTCCGCTACACGTCGAACCCGAACAACGCACCGGGCGGACCGCTGGTGGAGAGGGCGGAGCGAGGCCAATGCTGACTCCTTTCATCAGACGCCAGTTGCTGCTGTTCCTGGCTTTGACGGTGGTGGCGCTGTCGGTGCTGGGCATCTACTACCTGCAGATTCCCACCCTGGTCGGGATCGGACGCTACGAACTCTCGGCGAACCTGCCGGCGTCGGGCGGTCTGTACCCGACGGCCAACGTGACCTACCGGGGCATCACCATCGGCAAGGTCACAGAGGTCGAGCCGACCGCCTGGGGAGCCAAGGCGAAGCTGAGCATCGACAGCCGCTACAAGATCCCCGTCGACGCCACCGCCAACGTGCACTCGGTGTCGGCGGTCGGTGAGCAGTACCTGGACCTGGTCTCGGAAGGGAACCCGGGAAAGTTCTTCGCCGAGGGCCAGACCATCACGAAAGGTACCGTGCCCAGCGAGATCGGGCCGGCGCTGGACACCGCCAACCGCGGCCTCGCGGTGCTGCCCAAGGAGAAGATCCCGCAGCTGCTCGACGAGACTGCCCTGGCGGTGGGTGGACTGGGCCCGGCGCTGCAGCGGTTGGTGGACGCCACGCAGGCGATCGTCGGTGATTTCCGCACCCAGATCCAGGACGTCGACGACCTCATCCAGCACTCGGGACCGGTCCTGCAGAGCCAGGTGGACTCGGGCGACGCGATCCGGCGCTGGTCGCACAACCTCAATGTGCTGGCCGCGCAGAGCGCCGCGGAGGATCAGCACCTGCGTAGCGTGCTGACCCAGGCCGCGCCGACGGCCGATCAGGTGAACGAGGTGTTCACCGACGTGCGGGATTCGTTACCGCAGACGCTGGCGAACCTGGAGGTCGTGTTCGACCTGCTCAAGCGCTATCACAAAGGCCTCGAACAGGTGGTGGTGTTCCTGCCGCAGGGTGCCTCGATCGCCCAGACGGTGGCCGCGCCCTTCCCCAACCAGGCCGCCCTCGACCTGGCGCTGGCCATCAACCAACCGCCGCCGTGCCTGACCGGGTTCATTCCGGCCGAGCAGTGGCGCTCGTTCGCCGACACCAGCGTGCAGCCGTTGCCGGTCGGGACGTACTGCAAGATCCCGATGGACACGCCGGCGAACAGCGTGCGTGGATCGCGCAACATCCCGTGTGTCGACGTGCCGGGCAAGCGGGCCGCCACACCCAAGGAGTGCCGCAGCACCAAGCCCTACGAGCCGGCCGGTACCAACCCCTGGTACGGCGACCCGAACCAGCTGCTGTCCTGCCCGGCGCCGGCGGCACGCTGCGACCAGCCGGTGAAGCCCGGATTGGTGGTGCCGGCGCCGTCGGTGAACAACGGCATGAACCCCATGCCAGCGGACAGGCTGCCTCCGGGCGGGCAGACGCCGCCACCGGTCAGCGACCCGCTGACGCGACCCGGCACGGGTGCCGTGCAGTGCAACGGCCAACAGCCCAATCCCTGCGTTTACACTCCGGGCGGGCCCCCGTCAGCCGTGTACAGCCCGCAGAGCGGTGAGCTGGTAGGGCCCGACGGGGTGAGATACTCCGTCGAGAACTCAACCAAAACAGGAGACGACGGATGGATGGAGATGCTGGCACCGGCCGGCTGAACCCCATCGACGAGGACGACTCGACTAGTTCTGCAGCGGCGACCCCGGACACCGAAGTGTCCGAGGCCCCGCCTGGTTCTGAGGTGACGGATGCGGACTCGGCTGAGACCGAGACCGCTGCGACGGGGGAGTCCGAGGCCGGGGAAATAGCCGAGGAAGAGGTTCCTGCGGGTGTCGACAGGCGCCCGTCGCGGGTCAACCGCGCCTGGCTGGCGACGATCGCTGCACTAATGATCCTGTTCAGTGGCGCCCTGGCGGCTGGCGGCTACGTGGCGCTGCGCTATCACCAGGACTTTCAGGCAAGCGCGCGCAACGCCGCGACGGCACTGCAGATCGCCAAGGATTGCGTGGTGGCGACCCAGGCGCCGGACACCAACACCATGGCCGCCAGCGAACAGAAGATCATCGACTGCGGCACCGACCAGTACCGCACCCAGGCCCTGCTCTACAGCAGCATGCTGGTGCAGGCATATCAGGCCGCCAACGTGCACCTCAAGGTGTCGGACATGCGCGCGGCGGTGGAACGCAACCACCCGGACGGTTCGATCGACATACTCGTCGCGCTGCGGGTCAAGCTGTCCAACGATCAGGCGGAGGATCAGGAGGCGGGTTACCGCCTGCGGGTCAGGATGGCGCCCGTCGACGGCACCTACAAGATCTCGAAGCTCGAACAGGTGATGAAGTGACGGTGGTGGTCGAGGACATCCAGACCACGGAGATCACCCAGGACTTACCCGAAAAAGCCTTGGCGTCATGGCGATTGCGCGCCGCCGCATTCTGTGTGGACGTCCTGCCGGGCTTCGCCGCGGCCGCGTCGGCGGCGGTGGTGTCGTTCGCGCTGCCGGCGCGCGACGCGTGGTGGTGGGTTTGCGTGTCGGTGCTGGGCGCGGTCGTGCTGGCCGTCCTGGTCAATCGGTTGTTGCTGCCGACGATCACCGGCTGGAGTCTGGGCCGGGCGCTGTTCGGGATTGCGGTGTCGCGGAATGACGGCGCGCCGATCAGCCCGTGGCGGTTGCTGCTGCGAGACCTGGCGCACCTGCTCGATACCGCGGCGCTGTTCATCGGCTGGTTCTGGCCGCTGTGGGATTCCGAGCGCCGCACCTTCGCCGACATGCTCGCCCGCACTGAAGTGCTGCGCGTCGTCCCCCACGAACACCCCGACAAGGTACGGCAGTGGACGGTGGTCGCCCTGCTCGCCGCTGCGACGGTGTGCCTGGATGCCTTCGGCCTCGGCTACCAGCTGGGATACGCGCCGGCCCGGGCGACCGACCAGGCGCGCGCCGAGATCTCCACCCAGGGGCCCAGGATCGTCGCGCAGATGCTGACTTACGATCCGGCGACCCTGCATGACGACTTCGCCCGCGCCCTTTCGCTGACCACCGACCGCTACCGGCACGAGATGGCCGCGCAGCAGCAGACGGTGGAGAAGGGCCATCCGGTGATCAACGAGTATTGGGCCACGGCGAGCTCGATCCTCTCGGCGGCACCGGACCGCGTGACGATGCTGCTGTTCATGCATGGCCGACGTGGGGCCGGGCCCGAGACGCGCTACATCACCGCCAGCCTGCGGGTGAAGTTCGCCAAAGACCGCGACGGCCATTGGCGCGTCGACGATCTCAACGTCCTGGCCAAGCCGAAACCGCCGGGAGGCGGGAAGTGAGTCCCCGCCGCAAGTTCACCCCCGGTGAGGATTCGCTGCTGATCGCGCAGCCCGTGCCGCCGCGGCACTGGGAACTGCGGATCGTCACCGTCGCCGCGACCTTGGTGATGGTCGCCGCGCTCACGCTCTGCACCCTGATGACGATCCGTCACGAGATCCGGGCGCGGACCGCGGAACGGGAGACCTCGGCACTGAACTACGTGAAGTGGTTCATGACCGGGTTCACCTCGATCGACCCGTTCCATGCCAACGACTACATCGACCGGATCCTGGGCCAGGCGACGGGCGACTTCCACAAGCAGTACGAAGAGCAGGCCAACCAGATCCTGTTGCAGGTCGCTCGTGCGGAACGGGCCACCGGCACGGTGCTGGAAGCCGGGGTGGAGCGGTGGAACGACGACGGGAGTGTGACGGTGTTGGTCGCCACCGACGTCACCTCCAAGTCGCCGGACGGCAAACAGGTCTTCGAGAGCACCAACCGTTGGTCGGCAACGGCTAAGCAGGAAGGGAATCAGTGGAAGATAAGCAACCTGCTGCAGGTGATCTGACCGTCGCGGACGCCGAAGAGGAAACCCAGGTCGACGTCGGGGTGGACGAGAGCGACGCGGTAGACGAGACCGACTCGGCCCCGGACGAAAGCGACTCGGCCCCGGACGATTCCGATTCGGCGGACGAGACCGACTCGGCCGCAGACGATTCCGACTCGGACGAGTCGGCGTCCCCGGCGCCGGTCAAGAAGAAACGGACCGGCCGCTGGGTCGCGGCGGTGGTCGCGCTGTTGACCGTGCTGTTCGTCGGTTCCGCGGCATTCGCCGGCGCGACCGTCCAGCCGTACCTCGCCGAGCGTGCCGACGTCGCGGTCAAGTTCGAGGTGGCGCAGGCCGCGGCGAAAGCGGTCACCACCCTGTGGAGCTACACACCAGAGAACATGGATACTCTCTCCGATCGGGCGGACAACTACCTGACCGGCGACTTCCGCGCTCGGTACCGCAAGATCATTGAGCAAATAGCGGGGCCCAACAAGCAGGCCAAGGTCACCAATTCCACCGAGGTCACCGGCGTCGCCGTGGAATCACTGAACGGGCCGAATGCCACCGCCATCGTCTACACCAACACCTCCACCACCAGCCCGCTGAGGAAGAACATCCCGACGCTGCAGTACCTCGCCTACCGGCTCATGATGAAGCTCGATGACGGCCGCTGGAAGGTGACCACCATGAACACCATCACCTCGCTGGACGTCACGCCCCACCTGTAGCGGACCGGCGCGATGGTCGCGACGTCCCCGGTCTCCAACCGGTCAACCGTTACAGCGTTGCTGCTGTTGACCTTCTCGACCGGTTTGGCCGATGCGATCAGCGTCCTGGTGCTCGGTCACGTGTTCGTGGCCAACATGACCGGCAACGTGATCTTCCTCGGCTTCTGGTTCGCCCGGAATACCAACGTGGACCTGACCGCAGCCGTCGTGGTCTTCCCGGCCTTCGTCGCCGGAGCCATTCTCGGGGGCAGGCTGATGCGCCACTACGGGGACCGCACCCGGTCCTGGCTGACCAGCGCACTGGGCATCGAGACGGGGTTGTTGACGGCGTTGTCGGCCGGGGCGGGCGCCGGTGTGCTGGGCTACCAGGACAACACCAAACTGTTCCTGATCGCCGGGATGGCGACCGCCTACGGCCTGCAGCACGCCACCGCACGCCAATTCGGCATCCAGGAACTCACCACGACGGTGCTCACGTCGACGATCGTGGGACTGGGGGTCGACAGCAGGCTGGCCGGCGGCACCGGCAACCGCGAAAAGCTGCGCTACAGCGTGGTTTTGACGATGTGCGCCGGCGCGGCGCTGGGTGCGACGATATCGCGGTTCGCGGTCGCGCCGGTGTTGGGGCTGGCGGCGGCCGTCGTCGGCGTCAGCCTGCTGATCTTTCGGTTCGGGCCGGCGGCGGGCTCAGTTGAAAGCGAGCCAGCTGGGTAGCGCCCGCTCGCGCGAATCGCACAGCACCTGGCGGGTGTCGCAGGATCCCTTGGGTGCGCCCGCGCCGGCCCACATGCCCCCGGTGTCGCGGCGCAGCACGATCGCCGACGAGCCACCCCCGTCGAGCAGTACCGCGGTGTCGCTGCCCAGGCCGCGGAACAGGTCCTGGATGTTGTCGGGGGTGTAGTTGCCGCCCTCGAAGATGTACATCTCGTCCTTTTGCCTGTTGTAAGCCAGCGCCGTGCGGGCCGCGCTGGGCCCGCCGTCGTGCAACTGGGCGGTGTTGCCGGGCGACAACAGGCCGATGCCGGCCACCGCGACGAACTTCGCGTTCTTGTCGAGCAGCTCCTGGATCGCCGGCGTCGCCAGGTCGTAGTCCTCTCTGCCCTTGGGCCGCAACACATATGGCGCACCACCGACCGGCAGAATCATCGTCGTCAGCGAGGTCCAGGACTCGTTGCCTCCGGATAGACCCTGCTTGCCCGGATAGGCCACGGTGCCGGTGACGGCCTGATTGGCCCGGCCCTGACCGCGGGTGTTGTCCACAAATGCACCCAGCGGTGAACTGCAGCCGGTATCGCGCCACGAGCCGCCCTTCTGGCCGCGCACGTCGAAGAAGTTGGCGTTGATCGCGATCGTCGGCTGTCCCATCCGCGCCCAGGCCTGCAGCGGCGCGTAGACCTCGGATGCCTGCCAGAGTCCTTCGCCGGTGCGGGCGCCGGCGTTGTTCTCACACCGGGCCTGGTCACCTCGATGGGTGTCCACCAGCAGATGCGGCTGCAACCGGCCGGAGGCCTGCTTGAGGATCATCAGGTGACCGCCGTTGCCCATCTCGTACCAGTGGCCGGCGCCGTCGAGGAGCGGCATGGGGTGGCCGCCGCCGAAGTTGTAGACCAGGTAGCTGCCCTTGGTGGTGGTGATGGCCTGCTCGAGCAGTTCACGGGCATCGGCAGCGCGTGCCAGCGGCTGGCCCGTGGTGCTGCTCAGGGCGACGAAGGCGGCGAAGGCGGCGCAACTTGCCGTCAGTCTGCGCAACACGGCAGATGGCGTCAGCACGAGAAGCCCTTTCGGCCTGATTGGGGGAAGCAACCCTCTCAGGATTAGTCACATCCGTCACACTGTCAACATAAGTCACAGGCGCGTGACGGTTCGGCCGCGCTGGAATTACGTTTGCCCGCTTGGGGTTTCGGCCTCGGGTTCGGCTTCGG
>NZ_JCALDY010000054.1:0-15300 GCF_059813095.1 Mycobacterium sp. NGS22 | reverse complement strand
AACGCGAGCGCAGTCTCGATGGTTGCGGCGACCACGGCGCTAGACGCAATGATCGCCAGCGTCGGGCACCACGCGCCGGTAGAGACAGCCGCGATCCTGCGAGCACACGAGGCGCTGATGCGAAACGACCCGCTAGTGGGACCGGAAGCAGGTCGGATAAGAACCGTCCAAAACTGGATCGGCGGAAGCGATTACTCGCCCCGAGACGCGCTCTACGTTCCACCCCCGCCCGACATGGTTCAGACGTACCTGGAAGACCTCGTGATGTTCGCGAACAGGACCGACATGCCCGTCCTGATTCAGGCGGCAATAGCGCATGCACAGTTCGAATCAATCCACCCCTTCACCGATGGAAACGGCCGCATCGGCCGGGCACTCGTCAACACCATCCTTCGGAGAAGAGGAGCGACGACACGTCTGGTCGTCCCACTGGCATCGGCGCTCGTAGCTTACCGCGATCGCTACTTCGAGGCGCTCAACACCTACCGCGCCGGTGACCTACGCCCACTGATAACCACCTTCGTCAACGCGGCAAAGATTGCGGCGGCCGAATCACGCACGACTGCACAACGTTTGGCGGAGATGCCTGCAGATTGGCAAAACATGGTCGGAGCCGTCAGGCGCAACAGTGCCACTGCCAAACTGCTGCTGTTACTGCCATCGAACCCGATCATTTCGTCCAACGATGTCGCATCGCTGATCGACGCACCTCGGAGCAGCGTGTTCGCCGCAATCGATCGACTGCACGCCGCCGGCGTCCTGCGCGCTCTAACTGACCGCAAGCGCGACCAGGTGTGGGGCGCAAGTCGCGTGCTCGACGAACTAGACGACCTTGGACGCAGAATAGAGCGAGCCAGCACATAGCCGAGATCTATCCGGCGCTCGTTGAATCAGGTTGTGAGAGAAAGTGCTTGGTATCTCCGCCACGAACTATGATCACGGAATCGCCTGCGAGATAAGGTGATTCTCTGTGCCCTTCCCTGCGTAATTCCGTATCGTATTGCGGTTCAAGGTTAAAGGCGGTGTTTATAGCTCCCTCTACCTTCGATGCTCAGTGGTGGCGCAAAATCCCGAACCCCTCGCAGCATCCCTGCGTGTAGTCCGTCGTGCTGGCGGGCATCGGCTTGTTGAGGCCGTTCTGGTATTGGGAGAGGAACAACCGGCACCAATCGTTCACCACGTAGTCGGGCAACCCGGACTGCGGCCCCGACTGCTGAACGTAGTTCTTGCGCGCCCAATTCGCGCCATCGTTGTAGCCCTGCTGATAGGACGCGCTCTGACTGGGAGATCGGCTCGAAGACCCACCGCACGCCGAAACCACTACCATTGCCGCGCTCGCCGCCGTGCACAGCAGGAGCGTGAGATGCGCGGTGACCGCGTCGTCTTGACCAATTCATTCGCCCCCTTTCTCGTCATGAAAGCCGCCAGAGCGCGCAGAACTGCCTACGAGACCACTTGCACCGCTGGAACAACTCCCTCTGCACATCGCCTCGCCGCGACCCATCGCCTCACGTGTCATCTCGGAAACATCACAGGTGCTGCGCCCGGAGCCACGTCTCGGGCTAATGCGGTCTTTTGAACGGCAGGTTGCCGTACTGCGGACAATAATGCGTGACCGAGGTCGCAACAAACTTCGCAGCGACGCCTGACTTAAAGCCCATCTGGGAGACGAAAGCATCCGCGAGGTCGTCCGGATTACCTCCGGAAGCAAGACTTTTGCAGACCTCGTGCGCATTGCTGATGAGATCAGCGGCAGCCCCACTCACGCCGATGCTACGGGCCTGCTGTACAAAATCGTCGTCGTTGCTATCGGCATGGGCGACACCAATCGATACCAATGCCAGCGGCACTACCAAAACCGAAGCCCAGGTCTTCTTCTTCATCCTGTGCTCCTTTTGGCTTCGCCCGGAACCAAACCCGCTCCACGATGTCCGTCATGCGGCTGCTGGTCTTTTGAGTTGCCCCGTTGCTCGGGGTATACCCGGCATTGAGTTCGATCCAAACGACCAACGGGTGCGTCGATTGCCGCGACATACGCAATTCAGTCGGTTCGCCATTGCCAGAATCGTTCGACATCACCTTCGGTCCTGAGGTAGCCAAAGATCCAGTTCTGGTCTTGCTCGTACCCGAAATCCGTTGGCAGTCGGTTGAAGAAGTCGATCCCGGTCAGTCGTTGGACATCGATGTGCAGTCCAATGTAGAGGCCGTTCGAACCGCTGTTGTAGAACCATCTGATGGTCACGGGGGTCGCACCGCCCCTGAAGAAGTTGATGTTCCGGATGTCAATGCGTACCTGGGTGGTTTCCTCGAACCCTCCACTGCGGTGATAGCCCGCCATGAATCGTTCTAGGAGCTCACCGAACCCTGCACCGTAGGCAGCCTCGATAACGTCTGAGACAGAAGCGTGCGTCCCAAGCCGGGCCTTCCGGCGTATCGTGACGAACTTCTTCTTGACCTCCAACCATGAATAGAATTGCGTCAGAACAGGATCTGTCCCGAACCCAGTCCCTTCGAATGCGGCGATCATGTCGGTGACGGAGATCGCCTTGAGCCGTGCAGCGAAATCACCGTCGTAACCCTGTGCATGAATCATCAGCTGTTCTGCGGTCCACTCCTCATAGCCAAAGTAGGCCGGGTAAACAACTGCCGCGTAGCCGGGAAGCTGCGTCATAATGCTCGCGAACTGATCGTCGTATCCCTTGATCTGCCGGATCAAGTCCTCCGGCTTGGTCTCATCCACCTTGTTCTCAATGAACAGAATCGACGGGCATTGGCCGCCGACTCGCACGTAGATATCCAGCCTCCCTTTGAGACGAGGAATGTCGACGACCCCTGTGTTGATCCGTTTGAAAGACCGCTCAGTGTGTAGCTCCGCGACGTCACCTGGGGCAGGTACAGGGATGCGCATCTGCGCCAGCAGGTTCTTGGCGATCCCATACCGCGGTTGCTCGTGGTCACCGCGCTGAAGGGAACTGAGAATCCACGCCCACATGGCCGAGTTGGTAAGTTCTTTCGGCGCGTGCGAGAACAGGTTATCCACGTACGAAATCCTGACATCATCTGAACTGACGTGCGGGGTTTGACTGCGATACGTCCTCGCTGAGGGCCTGCGATACGGACAGCCGGGCTTACGCGCCCGTCAGATCTTCACCTTGTTGAGCATGGCGTTCGCAATCGGCGCAGCGGTGGGCGAGGCCCATGCCGGGTTGACCGGCTCCTGCCAGTTGAAGTTCGTGATCGACGGCTCGTGGCATGTGCGGGCTTCTACGACGACATTTGCGCGGATCCCCAGCGCTTGCTGGCAGGCGTGCAATCCGTTCAAACCGCCCCACGACGCCATCCGGATGGTGATCAAATCGCCTTCGCTTTCTACATCGCCCAACTTGAAACCGCGACCGTTCTCAAAGCCGAGGGTGACGTCTACCTCGCTGCCGCTGCACGAGTTCCATTGATTTGTAGCGGATTTAACCATCTGCTGCGCCTGTTCAGATGAGCCAAATACCGCTGCTGCTTGCTCAACGTAGTAGGTTGACCCGCTACTACCGCCGCCATATTTGCTGCCGAATATCTGAACCTTGATCGCTTCAGGATCAGCAGCCGCGTAGGCGTCGCGCTCACCGGTGAAAGCCACCCCCACACATGACTGAGGCTTGACCTGTCCCGAATGATCCGACATGCCGTAGGACGAGGATTGGATGGCGAGAGCACCATCCCCACCACCGCTCGCGTTGCTGGTAACCCGCACTCCCAGCACATTGCTCAACTGTTCAGCAGTAAGCAGCACCTGATCAATCGCCTTCGGCGAGAAGGACGGCGGCGGGGGCGGTTGAAGTGACGTTGCAGGCGGTCGTGGCGGAATCGACGCGGTTGAAGTCAGGGCTCCTGGTGATCTCTCTGGGTTCGGGGTGACGTGCCGGTCCCAAGGTCGCCAAGTGAAGACGATCCCTGCGACGATGATCACCGCAGCGCACGCGGCGACTACGAACCATAGCTGCTTCCAACGCTTTCCGGGATCGACCGAGTCGGAGCGCGGAGGCGCATCTTCTACTGGGGAGTCTGCCCTGAGTGCTGATGCTGTGGGTGCCGAGGATGCTGACGCACCGACGGCGTTGATGTGTTCACTCAGGACGCGGGCGAAGTCGGAACAGCGGTCGTATCGATCTTCGGGCCGCTTCGCTAGGCCGATAGCCAATACCGGATCGAGGTTAGCCAGTTCGGGTCGCGTGAGTTTCAGCGCTGGCGGCCGGCTATTGATATGACGATTGCTCACCACAATTGGATTCGAATGGGGGAATAGGAAGGAACCGGTCAAGAGGTGGTAGGCGGTGGCGGCCAGTGCGTACTGGTCAGCTCGCCCGTCAATGTCCTCACCTAGTAACTGCTCAGGCGCGGAGTACGCTACGGTCCCTACAGCCATGTTCGTGGCGGTAAGTCCGCTGATTTCGTTGATATCGCGGGCTATCCCGAAGTCAGCCAATAAGATTCGCTGTTCGCTTTCGTCGTCGAGGTGGGTCAACATGATGTTGGATGGCTTGACGTCTCGGTGCAGAAGGCCTTGTTTATGCGCGTAGTCGAGGGCGCTGGCGACCGCCGTGACAATGCGAGCAACATCGTCAACTGGTATTCCTGACGGATACCGATTGGCCATGAGCTGGGCCGCGTCAAGGCCGTCAACAAAGTCCATCGAGATCCACAGCTGGCCGTCTTCCTCGCCACGGTCATGCACCCCGACGATATGAGGGTGCCAAAGGGTAGAAGCGAGATCGGCCTCGCGGTTGAAGCGCACCCTATAGTCGGGGTCGGCCGACCAGTCCCCGGGCAGGAGCTTAAGGGCGTCCCAGCGCGGAAGGCGTGGATGCTGCGCGAGGTATACCTCGCCCATTCCGCCGGACCCAAGCAACCGGATGATTTTGTATCCGGCAAATACCTCACCGCTGGCTAACGGCATGGGCGGATAGTACCCAGACTGGGCTGGTGATGCCGCCTCATTGCCACACATCGACCGCCGGGGCCAACGTGAAGGTGTTGCAGACGCTGATGGGACACGAAACGACCACCTTGACCCTGGACGCTTCGGCCACCGACGACCTGGGGCAGTATTGCGGATGCTTTCGACGCTGCGACGAAAACTACTGCGGACAGCCGCTCCCACCAGCAGTTTTGGCCGTGAACTTCGTCGGCACCCGCTGGTGTGCGGCGCGAGTTGTGACAGCCTCGTGACACCCGAAGTCATCGGCCGTGCGCGTAACCGGATCGAGAAATGTGGAGGTATCACAGCTGCGGTCACGGGAAGGCCGCTCTCGCTCATCCGGTACGCAGACGACCACCACCGAGCCCGCCTCGCAGTGTCGCGGTCCGGATGCGCGAGAAGCACAACTGCAGTCAGTATCCGTAACTCGCGAATGGGTTGAGGATCTGCCTGTGCCACAGCAGGTTTCGCTGACCCTTCGTCAGCCTGGCCACGTCGGCCACCTCATCCCAGTCGCGCTCGATGATGGTGACCTGCTCGTCGATGACGTCACGAGCCTCTGCTGCCGTCAGGCCGTACACCGGAGCGGCGGCCACGCACGCGGCGAATGAGCTGTCGCGCGTCCCGTCGCGGTCGAAGGCCATCGCCTGCGCCGAGGTCTCACCGGACCGGATCTGCGGGCACAGGTCGTAGGCGGGCGTCAATTCAAGTGCGTAGCCGTCCCAGAACGCGGCGTGGTTCCGAGCGTGATCATCGTTGTTGCCGACCGCCACGTTGAACACGAGCCGATCGAACAGCCGCCGGCCGACACCCGGGTCGGTCCCCATGCGGCGCAGCACGTCCAGCAGATCCGGGTAGGTGGCGTAGCGCCCCTCTATCTCGTCGAGCCCGAGCATGGTGAGTCCCGAAACAACGATGCGCCGACCGCCTCCCGGCGGCCTGTCGAACCGCTCAATGACAAGCACGTCGCGTCCGAGGGAGGATGTGACGAACGAACTGGTCGTGTCGATTCCAACACGCCGTGCGAACTCCAAGGCGAGCGCCTCCGCGCCGACCACTGGGTACGGATCTGAGGCCGCGGAGAACTTGGCGATGTGCGAGACGCCTCCGACGTCGATCAGCGCCTTGGGCCGGGCACCGCCGATCGAGGTGGCCCGCACCAATGCCGCGCCGAGATCATCGGAGAGATCGCGTCCCTCCTGCAGGGCATCGGCCGCGGCGTGCAGCTCGTCGAGAGTCGCCGAGGTGCCTCGCGACACGTACACCTCGGGGCTTTCCTGAAAGTCCAGTCCGCCGATCCGGTTCGATCCTGACTCCAGAAAGTAGGTGATCTGATCGAGGTCACCAGGGTCAGCATCTTTGCTTTTGGCACCGTATATGCGCTCGAGGATGACGCGCTGGCCCCAAGAGTCAGGGCCGGCGTCGCGCAGTACCGAAGCGATCACCATATTGAGCTGAGGTGCCTGCCACCCGGCGCGCAACGGGAGCTCCGGCGTGTACAGGCTGATTGCCTCGGGGCGCTCGAGGTAGCTGCGGCCGTAGCCGAACACGAACCGGTGGCCGTGACGTTGGTAATGCACCCGTCCGGCCACCACCGGGTCGGCGCGCCCGGGGAGCCACACCCACACGAATGCGTCGCGGGGCACGGAGGCGCTGCGATCAGAAGTTGAGCGCGTCACGGCCACCATCCACTGCGGTTGCTCGTGGCTGGTACTCGCGAGACGGGATCAGTGCGACGCGTTCCTCACCACGCCGACGCATCCGTGCGAGTTCGTCGTCATCGGCGCCCCACAGCGGAACGCCTAGGATCGTGGCCGCACTGAACACGCTGCCGATAGCCACGCCAGGGGCGCCGCGTTCCATAGCGGTGATGGTGCGCGGCCCTACACCGACACGCTCCCCGAGATTCTCGGCGGTCCAGTTCCGCTGGTGCCGCGCGAGGCGAATCTGAGATCCAAGGACCGCGAGAGCATCCATTGCGGCACGGTTCGGAGCAATCACTCGCCTTGCCATGGGATCACCCACCTTAAAATGACTATAGCTCTACTATAGTGTCATTTTATAGTTTCCTGGTTCCTGTAACCGGGGTCGCTCTATTGGAATGCACCGAGGCAGATCGCCGGTCTGCGTCGGTCGCGCGTCAACCTGACCGACAAGCCCATAGGTCAGGGAAAAGACACGATTCCTGCGCGCTCGGTGCGGATCGACGAAAACGCGTGGCCGTCGGTAGGCAGATCGAGTCCGGAACTCCTAAGTCCAGAGCTAGCCATCCCGCACCACGTTTGAACTGCACTTTCCAGTGCCCCCAGTCGGACTCGAACCGACACTTGGCGGATTTTAAGTCCGCTGCCTCTGCCAATTGGGCTATGGGGGCTCGGCGGCGAATCTAGCTTCCAGACCGCCGAGTCCGGACCATTCTGCCGCCATCAGACCCAACGTGCGCCACCGCGTCGTCTTGCGTATGATCGCGCGCCGCGCCCGGATAGGTGGGACATGGGCCACGAGGCCAGATGACAGGCCCGTATCAGCCGCCAGAGCCTTGTTAAAACAACGAACGCCAGCGTTAAGAAGCCGTAAACGTCCGTCACCCCACCCCTTTTCGCGGCAACTGTGGAGTCGTGAGCTGGCTAGCGTTACGCCAACGCACAGCAGCCGTTACGCAAACATTCAGGGTCGGTACCGGGGAGTTAAGGCCGGCCATGTTTCGAAAAACAAGGAGCAGAAGATGTCGTTCTTGACAGCGGTACCCGCGGAACTGGCGGCCGCAGCTGCCCAGTTGGGAGCCATCGGTAGCGCATTGGCGGCGCAGAACGCGGGTGCTGCCACGCCGACCACCGCCATCGCTCCGGCCGCCGCAGACCAGGTCTCCATCATTCAGTCCGGAATCTTCACCGCTTACGGCGCCCTCTATCAGCAGATCGCCGCCGAGGCTCAGGCGATCCAAGAGCAGTTCGTGCAGACTCTGGGACTCAGCAGCGGCACCTACGAGGCATCCGAGGACGCGAACGCGGCCGCGGCCGTCTTGGCCGACGGCGTGGGCTCCGCGGCGGCTGCCCCCGCGGCCTCTTCCCCGGCGACCAACGCCATCGACAACCTGGCCATCCTGCTCGGTGGCCCCGTCACCAGCTTCGGCGACCAGCCGTTCAGCCTGTCGGGCAACATGGCCAACGTCATGAACTACGAGATCGGCAACTTCGCCTCGGCCTCGTCGAACATGCTGGGTCTGACCAGCGGCGGCCTCTTCCCGGAGGGATTCGGTGCCCCCGCGGACATCGCCGCCGACGCCGCCATCGAGGGCGCGGCCATCGAAGGTGGCCTGACCGGCGCGGCCATGGGACCGGTCTCGGCCGGCGTCGGCACCTCCACGCTGGTCGGCTCGATGTCAGTGCCACCGAGCTGGGCCGCCGGGACCACCCTGGTGTCGAGTTCGACCACCGGCGCCCTGTCCGGGGCCGGTTGGACCACCGCCGCGCCGGCCACCACGGCGAACGGGTTCTACCCCGGGATGCCCGGCGTCGCGTCGGCCGCACGCAACAGCTCCGGATTCGGTGCGCCGCGCTACGGCGTCAAGCCCATCGTCATGCCGAAGCCGGTGAGCGTCTGAGCGCCGACGCGATCGATCCCCACGTAGCCACCTATCGGAATTAAGCCAACAGGAACGGGATAGCAATGTCTTTCGTCGGATTTCCCCCGGAAGTCAACTCCGGACTCATGTACGCCGGCGCCGGCGCCGGACCGCTGATGGCGGCCGCGACCGCCTGGAACAACCTGGCCGCCGAGCTGAGCGCCACTGCGGCCCAGTACGAGTCGATCATCACGTCGCTGACCACCGAACAGTGGACGGGCGGCGGATCGGCGGCAGCGGCGGCCGCAGCCCAGCCCTATGTGGCGTGGCTGGCCTCGACAGCCGCGGCCGCCGAACAGGCGGGCATCCAGGCCACGGCATCGGCCGCCGCCTACGAAGCGGCCTTCACAGCCACGGTGCCCCCGGCGGTGATCGCGGCCAACCGAGCGCTGCTGGCCGCCCTCGTCGCGACGAACTTCCTGGGCATCAACACCCCTGCCATCATGGCCACCGAGGCCCAGTACCTGGAGATGTGGGTTCAGGACGTCATCGCGATGACGACCTACCAGGCCAGCGCGGCGGTCGCCGGGATTCTCGACCCGATGACCCCGTTGGCACCGGAAACCAACCCCGGTGGTGCCGGGGCCCAAGCCGCGGCCGTCGCCGCCGCCCAGGCGGTGGGACCCGCCGCTTCCCTCGGTGACGTCGTCACGGGCCTGCAGAGCGAGCTGGGTAACCTCGCGCTCGGCACGTCGTCCATCGGTACCGGACTGTTCAACGCGCTCCCGGTCCCCGTCCAGGAATTGCTGACCTCGCTGGACGGCCTGCTGGGTACCCCGCTGATCTTCAACGGCATCCAGCAGATCGGTGTCACGGCATCGTGGTTCATGTTCGCCGCCATCCCCAACGGCATCTTCGCCGCCCACACCATCGACGCCAACATCGCTGCCGCGGCGGCCGAGGCCGTGGAAGCCACCGCAGCCCCCGCTGCCGCGGCGGCCGCCGGACTGACCGGCGCTGCTGAAGCGGCCGGAGGCGCAGCCATGGGCGAGGCAGCTCTGGTCGGCAGCCTGTCGGTGCCTGCCAGCTGGGCGGGTGCGGCTCCGCTGGCGGAAACAGCCGGGACCGCGCTCGCGGGCAGCGGCTGGACGGTCGCCGAGGAAGCCGCTGCGCCGGGAATGATGGCCGGAATGCCCGGCATGGCCGCGGCCGCCAAGGGCGCCGGTGCCGCCGCCGGCCCGCGCTACGGCGTCCGGCCGATCGTCATGCCCAAACAGGTGGTCGTGTAGCGGTTCGGCGGCTGCCAGGTCGCCCATCAGGTCCGCAACCAACAGCGTGGCCGCGCACCGAAAAGGTGTGCGGCCACGCTGCTTTGCCCGGTTTGGTTGACGAGATCGTAAGTTTGCCCGACCCCGGATGCACCCACGGCTCCCGGCGACGGCACGGCAAAAAGGCGGGGCCATCGGCAGCCTCGGCGCGGGCTCTGCCGCCCGTCGACGCGCAACGCGCCGCCAGCCCGTCGGCAACCGTCCCCGCACCGTATTCGACGCATTCGCCACCGGTTTTGGGACCGCACCCGTTCACTATCACCGACCCGTCGGACACCGTCCATCCCGCTTGGTCCCGGTAGTCAACACCCTTGTATCACAGCATTTTTGATCTAGCTGCAACGCCACGCACCCGGCACCGATGCACGTCCGACTCATAGGCAGAAGACCGTCCGTCGGCAATTGCTGGCATCATGACATTTGAGAAGTCTATGAAGACAGTGACAACAACATATGTGGTTGAAAGAATGCTCCAATATGACAGCGATGACGGGATACGGGCGCGGGCAGCGTCCGCGCCAGGCGATTCTTGGGCAGCTGCCGCGGATTAACCGGGCTGACGGTTCACCCATCCGAGTGTTGCTGGTAGACGACGAACCGGCCCTGACCAACCTGGTCAAGATGGCGCTGCACTACGAGGGCTGGGACGTCGAGATCGCGCACAACGGGCGCGAGGCGATCGCCAAGTTCGACAAAATCAGCCCCGATGTGCTGGTCCTCGACATCATGCTGCCCGACGTGGACGGCCTGCAGATTCTGCAGCGGGTGCGGGAATCAGACTCCTACACACCCACGCTGTTCCTCACCGCCCGTGACTCGGTGATGGATCGGGTGACGGGCCTGACCGCCGGCGCCGACGACTACATGACCAAGCCGTTCAGCCTGGAGGAGCTGGTCGCCCGACTGCGTGGGTTGCTGCGCCGCTCCAGCCATCTGGCGCCGCCCGCCGACGAATCACTCAAGGTCGGCGACCTCAAATTGGACGCGGCCAGCCGGGAGGTGACCCGGGGCGGCACCCCGATGTCGCTGTCTTCGACCGAGTTCGAACTGCTCCGCTTCCTGATGCGCAATCCGCGGCGCGCTCTGAGCCGCACCGAGATCCTCGACCGGGTGTGGAACTACGACTTCGCCGGCCGCACCAGCATCGTCGACCTGTACATTTCCTACTTGAGGAAGAAGATCGACGCAGACAGAGAGCCGATGATCCACACCGTGCGTGGAATTGGATACATGCTCCGACCCCCCGAATGAGTTCGGCATGACGGGGGATCGCTACACCCCGCGGTTCTTCCCCCGTTCCCTTCGCCGCCAGCTGTTGCTCGGCGTCTTGAGCGTCGTGACGGTGGTGCTGGTGGCCGTCGGCGCGGTCTCGGTGCTGACCCTGCGCGGTTATGTCACCGCGATGAACGACGCCGAAGTCGCCGAATCCATGCATGCCCTCACCCATGCGTACGCCAGGTACCGCAACGGGGAACACACGTCGGTACACACCGGCATACCGCCGGTGTCGCAGGCGCTGCTCGAATTCACCGGACAAACCCCGGGGAACATGATCGCGGTGCTGCGCGACGGAAAAGTCATCGGTTCCGCCGTCTTCTCCGAGGACGAGCCACGGCCGGCGCCACCCGACGTCATCCAGGCGATCGAATCGCAGTCCTGGTCCGACGGCGCGTCCCGAATCGAGACGCTGGGCAGCCTCGGACCCCATCAGGTCGACAGCCGCACCGCCGGCGCCGACCGCCTGGTGGTCGGGGTTTCACTGAGCATCGCCGACCACATCATCGCCCGTAAGCAGCTCACCACCACCGCGCTGGTCGCGACCGCGATTCTGATCACCGCCGCGCTGACGGCGTGGGTGGTGGGCTACGCACTTCGCCCGTTGAGCCGGGTCGCTGCCACCGCCGCCGAGGTGGCCGCGATGCCCCTCGCGCACGATGACCACCAGATCCGGGTGCGGGTGCGACCCGAGGACACCGACCCGGACAACGAGGTGGGAATCGTCGGGCACACCCTGAACAAGTTGCTGGACAACGTCGACAGCGCGCTGGCGCATCGCGTCGAATCCGATTTGCGCATGCGGCAATTCATCACCGACGCCAGCCACGAGTTGCGCACACCGCTGGCGGCCATTCAGGGTTACGCCGAACTCACCCGGCAAGACAGTTCGGCCCTGCCGCCGACCACCGAATACGCGCTGGCGCGCATCGAGTCCGAGGCGCGCCGCATGGCGTCACTGGTCGATGAACTGCTGCTGCTGTCCCGACTGGGCGAAGGCCAGGACCTGCAAACCGAGGAACTCGACTTCGCCGACCTGGTGATCAACGCGGTGAACGACGTTGCCGTGGCCGCACCCACGCACCGGTGGGCCAAGGACCTGCCCGAAGAACCGGTGTGGGTCAACGGGGACCGTGCCCGGCTGCACCAGCTGCTCAGCAATCTGCTGACCAACGCGTGGGTGCACACTCCCCCCGATGTCACCGTCACGACGGGGATCACCTGTCACCACACCAGCACCGAAGGCATCGCCGGACCCTACGTGGAACTGACGGTTACCGACGACGGGCCCGACATCGACCCCGACGTTCTGCCCCACCTGTTCGAGCGCTTCGTTCGCGCCGACAAGTCGCGCTCCAACGGATCCGGCCACGGTCTGGGCCTGGCCATCGTCAACTCGATCGTCAAGGCACACGAAGGCACGGTGTCGGCCGAATCCGCCAATGGACTGACGGTGTTTCGGGTGCGGCTACCGATGATCGACCCCGCCTCCGTCGCCTAGCCCCTCCCCGCGAGCAGACGCAAAAGCCCCCAGAAAGGGCCCTTTCTGGGGGCTTTTGCGTCTGCTCGCGCCAGGTAAGGTGACCCGCGTAAAGAGCGTGGGGGCAAGCGTAAAGAAACCGTCAAGGCGGCAGCTGCCCGACCTTCGCCACGCCTAGCGTTCCAGCTGGCCCTCACACCGGGGGATCGACTGGCGCGGAAGTGGAGACGGAAATGTCGGTGGTGGCCTACCTCGCGCTGACCGCGGCGATCTTCGCCGCGCTCAACGCATTGCTGAGGCTGGATTCATGAACATCGCGAACACGGTAGGTCTGGTCCTGGCCGTCTTCGTCGCGCTGTTACTCGCCGCGGCGCTGCTCTATCCCGAGAAGTTCTGATGAGCCAGACCGCAGCCGGGGTGCTGTTCCTGGCCTCGCTCGTCGTCGCGCTCGCCGCGGTGCACGTGCCGTTAGGCGACTACATGTTTCGCGTCTACAGCTCGGAAAAGCATTCGCGCCTCGAGCGTTTCGTCTATCGCATGATCGGCGCTGACCCCTCGGCCGAACAGACCTGGAAGACCTATGCGCGCAGCGTGCTGGCGTTCTCCGCGGTCAGCATCGTCTTCTTGTTCGCCCTGCAGCTGGTGCAGAACAAGCTGCCGCTGCACCTGTCCGACCCGGCAACCCCGATGACACCGGCCCTGGCCTGGAACACAGCGGTCAGTTTCGTCACGAATACCAACTGGCAGGCCTATTCCGGCGAATCGACGCAGGGCCATCTGGTGCAGATGGCTGGTCTGGCGGTCCAGAACTTCGTGTCCGCGGCGGTCGGCATGGCCGTGGCCGTCGCACTCGTGCGCGGATTCGCCCGCCGCCACACCGACGAACTCGGCAACTTCTGGGTCGACCTGACCCGCGGCACACTGCGAATCCTGTTGCCGCTCAGTGTCATCGGCGCGATCGTCCTGGTCGCCGGCGGCGTCGTGCAGAACTTCCACCTGCACGACCAGGTCGCCACCACACTGGCCGGAACCCCGCAGACCATCCCCGGCGGGCCGGTTGCCAGCCAGGAGGTGATCAAGTTGCTCGGCACCAACGGCGGCGGCTTCTACAACGCCAATTCCGCTCACCCGTTCGAGAATCCGACGGCCTGGACAAACTGGGTCGAGATCTTCCTGCTGATGGTCATCGCATTTTCGCTGCCGCGCACCTTCGGCCGGATGGTGGGCAGCAAGAAACAGGGCTACGCGATCGCCGCGGTCGTGGCGTCGATGGCAACGCTGAGCGTCACAGCGATGATGCTGTTCCAACTGCAGCACCACGGCACCGTCCCGACGGCGGCCGGTGCGGCCAGCGAAGGCGTCGAACAACGCTTCGGGATAGCCGACTCGGCGATCTTCGCCGACGCCACCACCCTGACGTCCACCGGCGCGGTGGACTCGACCCACGACTCGTACACCAGCCTGGGTGGCCTGATGACGATGTTCAACATGCAACTGGGCGAGGTGGCGCCCGGCGGCACCGGCTCGGGTTTGTACGGCATCCTCATCCTGGCCGTCCTCACGGTGTTCGTCGCCGGGCTGATGGTGGGTCGCACCCCGGAATACCTGGGCAAGAAGGTCACGCCACGCGAAATGAAGCTGGCGGCAAGCTATTTCCTGGTCACTCCCCTGATAGTGCTGATCGGCACCGCCGTCGCGATGGCGCTGCCCGGTCAACGCGCCGGAATGGCCAACTCCGGCCCGCACGGCTTGTCAGAGGTGTTGTATGCGTTCACCTCCGCGGCCAACAACAACGGTTCGGCCTTCGCGGGTCTATCGGCCAACACCGCCTGGTACAACACCGCTTTGGGCCTGGCGATGCTGCTGGGCCGGTTCCTGCCGATCATTCTGGTGCTAGCGCTGGCGGGTTCCCTTGCCCGGCAAGCCGTTACGCCCGAGTCCAGCGGCACGCTGCCCACCCACCGGCCGCAGTTCGTCGGGTTGGTGATCGGGGTGACCGTCATCCTGGTTGCCCTCACCTTCCTGCCCGCGCTGGCGCTCGGGCCGCTCGCCGAAGGGATCCACTGAAAAAGTGACGCTCACAATGGATTCGGTAACACATCGCCCCCCGGCCCAGAAAATGCAGGGCGGAATGCTCGATCCCGCCCTGCTGGTGAAGTCGTTGCCCGACGCACTACGCAAGCTCGATCCGCGTACCCTGTGGCGCAACCCGGTGATGTTCATCGTCGAGGTCGGCGCGGTCTGGTCGACGGTGCTGGCGTTCGGTGAGAACACCTGGTTCAGCTGGATCACCGTCTTCTGGCTGTGGCTGACCGTGGTGTTCGCCAACCTGGCCGAGGCGGTGGCCGAGGGTCGCGGCAAGGCCCAGGCCGATTCGCTGCGAAAGTCCAAGGCCGACACCATCGCCCATCGACTGAGCGACTGGTCGCCGGGCAGTTCCGGAACCCCCGAAGAGGTCGCCGCGCCGTTGCTGCGACAAGGTGACATCGTGGTGATCACCGCGGGTCAGGTGATACCCGGTGACGGTGACGTGCTGGAAGGCATTGCCTCGGTGGACGAATCGGCCATCACCGGCGAATCCGCCCCGGTGATCCGGGAATCGGGCGGCGACCGGTCCGCGGTCACCGGCGGCACCACCGTGCTCTCGGACCGCATCGTCGTCAAGATCACCCAGAAACCCGGC
>NZ_JCALDY010000053.1:0-16275 GCF_059813095.1 Mycobacterium sp. NGS22 | reverse complement strand
CGCGACCTGGCGTTATAGGCGGCGGAGGTGGTTTCCTTCCGCCTGTCTCGTTTCTTTACAAACGAGACACCGAGAACATTGTGAGCTCACCTAGGCGAGCGCCGAGTGGTAGTGGCGGGGTGCTCGAGTCTCCATTGCACGAAGACCTGTCCCGGTTTGCAGTCAGGGATTGCTGAGACATGGCGTCGTGCTGGGGTGCCGGAATCGAAATACGGTATGTCGTCGCCGGCTACCCACGCTTGCAGTTTCACGCCACCTCTAAACGCCTGTACACACTCGGCGGGAACAGTGCCGGGGGTATATGTCAGTGGCGACTGCTGAATCCCGTTCGGGTAGTAGCGCTGAAGGTAGTTCCGCCACTGATCGTTAGGCATCAGGAAGTCGATGCTGTAAGCGTAGCTTTCGGTGCCGCCGCCGAGTCCTTTAGTGACATCGGTGGCCGAGGCGGGCACGGCGACTTTAAGCGCGAGTTCGGGATTAGCCCAGTCATCGTTCTGGATGTGCAGGTCTTTCTTGCTGCAGCTCGTGCCCGTACCAACGACGAAAACCACTGCCAGAGCAAGCAAGGCCCGCAGTGCGCGGACGTGCACGGTCGTCACCGGGAGTGACTCCATTGCGGTGAGGAGGTCCCGGTCGTATCGAAGGTTCGTGCCCATCCCGCACGATTGAGGTCATTGAGCATGCCCAGCTTCCCGCGGGCATCGAAGTTGTAGTAGTCATAGACCGTTGTCTGCGCGGCGATGGTGTAGGTGCCTTGATCTGAGGGCATCGCGACCCCGCTGGTCTGATAGGTAAACGTGCCGAGAGTGAAAAACCAGTCGGGGTGAGTTTCCCAGTCCGGGGTGTAGGAGCCGGTGTAACCGCTTTGGAACGCAATCGGTCCGGTGTAGCCGGCGGGCATGACCGCGCGGGCACGCTCGACCGCCCGGCCGGACAAGGAATTGGCGGCCGCCTGAAAACCTGGTAAATCACCGAACATGGCATCGACCGACACGCTCGCTTGGGTCCCGGTGTTATCGAAAAAGTGCCGCAGCAGGCGGTTGAAATTTTCCATCCCTTTGTTTGAGCCGAAAGAACCGCCCTCTTCCCAAAAAGCGCGCACCGCTTGCATTTTGACTTGATCGGTCAGATCAGGTCTCCAGGTCCGCCACTGCTCGTCGCCCGAACCATCGCGGTCTGCCCGCTCTCGCGCAGAACCCGGCCCAGTCGTCGGTAACTCCCGCGGCGGCGGCAAGTGCGGGGTGAAAGGCCGCTCAGCATCGCTGACCCCCATCAAGGCGTTGGTCACCTGCCAGTCATACATCTGTGCCGCAGCCTCCGCACTGAGCAGCAGCATTCGCAAGGTGTCTTCCAAGGTGGCCCGTCGCGTCTGAATGTTCTCGTCATAGGCCTCGACATCGGTACGGATGGTGACCACGCCATAGTCGCTGATGGCGAACAATCGTTGATTTTCGGCATTGTCGACTATTTCTAGAATCGCCTCACGCAACAAACCCAACTGCTGAGCGGCGGTGTCCAACACACCGGAGGCATTAGTCCAACGGCGCGCTTTTTCCTGCATCGAAGAGGCGTGATCCTTGGCCCGCACCGTCGCAGCATCGCGCGCTTCCCCAGCCCAATCGCTGCCGATCCCGCCCAAACCGTCGATGATCCGTAACGCGCTTTGACTGATGTCGGTAGCCCCCAGGCGCAGTCGAACCGCTGTCGCCGTCAAATCCCCTAGCGTCCATTCCCGGACCTGGCTGACACTGGGACCCATCAGCGCGCTGATCGCTGCTTAGTGCGCAGACGGTCGTGGGGCGTCACCGGCATCCTGGCGCTCGAAGGCATCAATCGCCCCCAGCACCGCATCCCCGAAACCATCCAAATCACCTGTGAGCAAATGCATCTCGTCGTTCTGTGTACCGGCATGAGCAACGAGTCCGGAGTTGAGGACAGTGCCCTCACACGCGCTCGCGCCGGACAAAAACAACTCGCGAATCCGGAGGGCAGCTAACGTGTCCGAGACGTCATAGACAACCTTGGCGAACCCGCGCACCCGGTCAGGGTCAAGCCGAAAATCCCGGTGATGCCGCTGTTCAACCATCGCCATCTTCCTTCGCTTCAAGCAACGCCAGCCAAAGCCGAGCCTAGCGAACACCGGTGACCAGACACCGGGTGTTGGCCGCCCACCACACCCCGGAATCAACAGATACAACCACGCTCAGCCGGGGGCCAGACGCCGCCCGAGGGCGGTGACGCATCAGAACCGGTGATCACCGTCACCCCGATCAGCCAGCTGCCTCGAACGCGGTGCGGCCTGATCCACCCGACTACCAACCGAAGACAAATCAGCTACCGCGCTGCGAATGCCCGGCAACGTCTCGGCGCGCACAACCGTGCAACCACTGGCCGAATGGTTCCAAAAGAGACAGCAACCGAGACGTCTGAATTCTCTATAAACGAGACAGCATAGAAATGCGTATGGCGGGTAAGAGGTCATCTGTGAAGACGCCGTGCTGTATTGGCGTGCATCCGCGACTATTAGACGGCACGCCACCGACAGTTCTCGATGACCTGTGCGCTGAAGCGGCCCGGCTGTGCCTGGACTGTCAGGCAATCGTTCTGCGAGCACAGGAAGTTGTCACTCGGAGCCAGCAGCTT
Organism: Mycobacterium sp. NGS22; assembly: GCF_059813095.1. Lineage (NCBI taxonomy): Bacteria > Bacillati > Actinomycetota > Actinomycetes > Mycobacteriales > Mycobacteriaceae > Mycobacterium > Mycobacterium sp. NGS22. The sequence continues at coordinate 13,632 of NZ_JCALDY010000053.1, read as the reverse complement.
ATAGCGCACTCCGAACAACGGCGTCAACAGCGTTCACTGTGGATGAGACGCGCTGCGGCCGATCGAGACAGGATCTCATCACTCTCGTTGCTTTAGAAACGAGACAACCTGGATATCGACACCGCTGACACCTCCCGTCGCGGTTCAGGCTTTCGACCAGGCGGGCACTCCTCGCGCCCAGATCGCCCGCACCCCCGGCATCTTCCGATCCAGCGTCTACCGTAGCCTCGTCATGCCCAGCGAAAATCATCTGCCTGGCAATGTGTCGCCTGCCAGGGTGATGGGCTCGTAGAAGTCGCTGGTTTTGGTGGTTTCCAGGCGGTGGAGCGCCAGATCATCAATGATCAGCAGCTCGACGCGGTGCAGTTTTCGCATCTCGTCTTCGTAGGTGCCGTCCAGGCGTGCCCCGCGTAGGCGTTTGAATAACGTGTCGGCCCTGGCTTTGGTCGTCAATCTTGACGTCGGTTGTTCGCGAATTCTGACGTCACTGCGGTCGTCTGCGGCATCGGTGTGTTCGTGAATGTTGACGTCACTTGTCGGTGTTGTCGCGGTTGCGCAGGGTGTGGGCGAGGCGGTAGGAGTCGGTGCCGGTTTCGAGGATGTTGCCGCCGAAGGTGAGGCGATCGACGATGGCGGCGCACAGTCGCGGGTCGGTAAAGGTCTTTGTCCAGCCGCTGAACGCCTCGTTGCTCGCGATGCCCACGGAGGCCTTTTCCTCGCGTTCGGTGAGCACCTGGAAGAGCAGCTCTGCGCCTCGCTTGTCCAGGGCCATATAGCCAAGTTCGTCAATGCAGAGCAAGTCAACCCGGCCATAGCGGGCGATCGTCTTGGTCAGCGTCATTTCGTCGGCGGCTTCGACGAGTTCGTTAACGAGCTTGGCGGCCAGGGTGTATTTGACCCGGAAGCCAGCCATGGCGGCCTCGGTCCCCAAGGCGATGAGCAGATGACTCTTGCCGGTGCCGGAGTCACCGATGAGGCAGAGGGGCTGGCCTTTGCGAACCCAGTCGCAGGTGGCCAGGGTGTTGATGACGGCGGGGTCAACATTCGGGTTGGCAGCGTAATCGAAAGTGCGAAGCGACTTTTCACGCGGGAACGCCGCAGCCCGGATACGGCGTTCGGAGCGCCGGCGGGCGCGGTCATCGCATTCGGCGAGCAGCAGCTCAGCTAGGAAGGCGCGGTAGGACTGTTGTTGGCGGGCGGCGGTGTCGGCGGTCTCTGGGAAATGCTGCCGGATGGTGGGCAGCCGGAGCATGCGGCAGGCCTGGTCGATAGCGGCGTCGGCGGCTTGTTCGGTCAGTCCGCGGCGAGCTGGTGTACTCATCTCGGTGAGGCCTTTCGTTTGATGTTCTACGGGTTGTTGTGCCGGAGAAGCTGGTCATAGGCGGTCACTGACGGCGGCGGCCGCGTGTCGACCGGCAGATGGGTCAAGCGGCGCTGGGTCAGCGACGCCACCGACATCACGTCAGGGGGCGACGGCTCGATGCTCGCAGTGACGCCTTGGGCGGCGTCAGCGGCCTTACGGGATTCCAGGGCGACGGCGTCGGCGGTCAGTGCCCCGGCGTGTAGTGCTGCGGTGATGCCGGCCACGACGTGGCGGTGGTCGGTATGGCGGTGCAGCAGAAGGACTTCGATGAGTGCGCGGGTTCCTTCGGTGTCACCGTGGGCCTTGCAGGCAGCTGCCCACCACGCGTCGTGGGCGGTGGTGAAGATGCCCGCGGCGCGGGCCTGCTCCAGCGCGGTCGCCCCGGGGAAAGCACCGGGTTTGCGGATGAAGGCCTCCAGGTAGTGGTCCAGGTCCAGGCAGGCGCCACCCTTGGTCAGCATTCGTTCGTGGGTGGCCACGAGGGTCCGGCCGTCGTAGACGGTCAGGTCGGAGGCGTTGAGCAGTACGCGGACTTGGCGTCCGATGAGCCGAGAAGGCACGGAGTACCTATTGGTGCGCACGGTGATCTGGGCGTAGCGGTCCACCCGCGGTGTCAGCCACAGCCCGGTCTCGAACGGCTCGACGGGTAGGGGTTTGAGGAGTTGGCGTTCCGCGCTGAAGGATTCGGCGACGGTGTGGGCGCGGTGCCCGATCCGGCGGTGATCGTCGTCGCGGTCGTAGTCGTCGATGAGTTCGTTGAGTTCGCGCAGCGATGCGACCTCGGGTACGGGCACGAGGTGATTGCGCCGGAACCATCCGATGTCGCCTTCCACACCGCCTTTTTCGTGAGCCCCGGTGATTCCTGGCTGGCAGTAGAACGCGTCGAGGTCAAAGTGTGAGCGAAACGCCACCCAGCGGTCGGTTTCGACGCGTTGGCGGGAGAACCCGATCAATTGGGCCACAGCGGCTTTGAGATTGTCGTAGCGAACCTTGCCGGCGGGTACCCCACCGAGTACCTGGAAGGCGTGCACGTGGCCCTCGAAGAAGGCTTCCTGCCCGCCGGTTGCCGACGCTCGGTGAACAGCCTTGCCCGAGTAGGACATTCGCAATGAGAACAGGTGGCAGGTGACGAGTTGGCCGCGCAGGCGGACACCGATTTCGCCGAAATCCACTTCGGCTTCCCGGCCGGGCAGGTGCGTCTGCGGGACGAATACCCCGGGCACGCCGCGGCCGCATTCGATGCTGATCTCTGGCCGTCGTGTGGCCACGTAGGCCCGCACCACCGGGTAGGACACGTCGTCCATGCCGTGCTCGGTGCGCAGCCGGTCGAAAATCCTTGTGACGGTGTGACGTTGCTTGCGCGGTGCGTCGAGGTCGGCGCGCAGGATGTCGTCGATGACGGGTTTGAACGCGTCGAGTTTCGACACCCGGGTCGGGTAGGCGGCGCGCTGCGGCGGCCACGCCGACGCTACCGCCGCCTGCACCGTGCGCCACCCGACACCATGTTTGCGCTGAATCTCGCGACCGGATACGCCCGCGCGGGCGTCGCGGCGGATCGCCGCGTACAACTCAACTCGGGCGTTCCGAGACATCAGCGCCGGCGAAATTGGCCATCGCGGTGATCACCCGGGTCAGGTAGGTGCCGACCGCCTGCTGGGCGGACTCATCCAGGCTGTCGCTGATCGTGGTGAGCGCCTCCACGAGCGGGCCGATCGCGGCCTGCGAACGGGCAGCGGTGGCCTCGGTGACCTCCAGAACGACTCTGCGGCGATCCGAAGGGTCCCGGCGGCGGCGGATGTAACCGGCGCGTTCGAGCCGATCCGCCAGCACCGTGGCCGACGCCGAGGACATTCCCAGCCGCCGGCCCAACTCCGCCGGCCCCGCTGGTGGCAGCCCCACCAGGTGATGCAATGCCGCTAAATCGTTGAGCGGCAACATAAGTTCGCGGGCCATCAGCGCGTTGATGGGGCCTGCTAGCCGGACGACCTGACCGACCAGGCCCGCCAAATCGGTCCGGGTGGCGCTCGCACCGGTCATTGCATCATCCTTAGCTGTGTAATGTAACTAGACGTGTCTAGGTAAATCTATCGGAAATGGATGCGCTGCGATGCATGTTCTGTTCACCACCCCGCCGGCACCCGGGCATGTGTATCCGACGCTGCCACTGGTTGAGGAACTCACCGACCACGGGCATCGCGTCACCTACATCAGCGGCAGATCGCTGGCATCCGAACTGCACCTGGCTGGAGCGGCGGTCGTTGATCTGGGCTGGGAACCCAACACCAGCACCCTGGCCGCCACCGGCTTCACCGCCGAGACCCTCAGCGCCGACCTACGCGCGTTCCTGGCTGCGGCTCGAACCCTCACCCCGCACCTGCTCGACGTGCTCGCCGCCGACCCTCCCGACGTGGTGTGCACGGACAGTGTTCCCCTCGGACCACTGCTCACCGGCATCTTCGAGGTGCCGATGGTCTCGCTGGTCCCGACCTTGGCGACCAACACCGTGTTCACCCCGGCCGAGCTGATCGACGGATTCACCCCGAACCATCCGGGCATGGGGCGCTACTTCGGGGAACTCACCGACTGGTTCACCTCCTACAGCCAGCCCGTCCCCAACGGGCACGACACCGGCAGCACGCCTGCGTCACCGTCGCTCGTGTTCGTGCCACGGGAGTTTCAGATCGCCGCAGACACCTTCAACGACAGCTGTCACTTCATCGGCCCATCAGTACCGCAGCGCGCCCGCCAGATACCGCACTGGCAACCCCCGCCAGGTAACGCACCGCTGCTCTTGGTGTCTTTGGGAACCGCGTTCAACAACCAACCAGACTTCTTCACCTCGTGCGCAGACATGTTCGCCGACAGCATGTTTCACGTCGTGATGGCCATCGGTGATCATCTTGATCCCGCCGCACTGGGCATGCTGCCACCCAACATCGAAATCCACCGCCGGGCACCCCAACTCGCGGTTCTACGCCACGCGGCGGCGTTCATCACCCACGCCGGGATGGGCTCGGTCATGGAAGCGCTCTACCACCAGGTGCCCACCATCGCCGTTCCTCAAGTCCGCGAACAGGCCGTCAACGCCGGCCGCATCGACCAACTCGGCCTCGGGGTGCGCGTCCCCTCGGCCACGGCCCATCAACTTCGGGATGTGGCCGAGCGCGTCGTCGCCGACCCAAACATCCGTGCCAACCTCGACGCCATGAAGAACGCCATCGACCAAGCCGGCGGTGCGGCCACCGGCGCCGACATCATCGAGACCGCCGGGACGCGGTAAGTCCACATCCCGAGCCGGACATTGAGCACCCGGCCGACCCGAGCTCGCCGGCCCAATCACCAACGGCGATGTCACGTCACTCCCTTGGGCCTGACTCCAACATTCACGAACAATCAATCACCCACGTTTCGCACCGACGCCACCATTCACGAACAAACGACGTCGAGATTGGTGCTCATAGCCACGGCCCGTTCGGTGTGCACGCTGTGATGGCGGCGGAAAGCCCAGTAGGCCGCTGAAGTCGGGCGTGTATCCCGTCTTCAAGCCCAACACGTGTAATACCAATCCTACGTCGGCTCAGTCTTTTGGACTGCAGCATCAGGACGTTTTGCATCACCTCGAAGCTTAGGGCCGGAAGTCCCCCATGCTCTCGTCGTCGGCCTGCTCATCGGCGTCGAGCAAGGCCAGATGCTCTGCCTGGAACCACCTGTTGAGCAGAAGTCGCAACGGCACCAGCATCGCGATGAATAAGGGGAACAAGATCCCCACCGGGCTGCTCTTGAGGATCCACAACACCACCAGACAAAGAACCTGCACCAAGGTGAAGACGTGGATGACTTTCCAGGGAACATGACGAACGTAATGGGTGTTGGGGTACAGATTGCGGTCCGTCAACCACAATTTCAACCGCGCATAGAAGTCCGTCCCGTTGAGGGTGGCGAAACCCATGAACAGGAACAGGCCGAAAAGTACCTCGATCGGAACTTTCTTGATCACCGGCAACATGAAAATTGAGGCAGCGATCAGCAAATGAATCGCGAGCGGGGAGACTCGATTTTCTCGGACAGCTAGAATTCGCTCCGCACCGGAGTCGTCGTCTTCAGACTGGTTTGCGCCAAATCCCTGCGACACATACGTCTCGACGGGTCGTTTGGTGGTCGCCAGACTCTTGACGTGGTTGAGGGAATGGACCGTGGCCGCCACGATCCAGGGCAAACCGAACACCGAGCACACCGCCGTGATGACGGCGACGACAGCCAGGTCCAGGTGATAGCCCCCACCTTTTCGGAGGGCATGCGACGGGCTGTTGACCAGACGAGTCGTAATGTTCTGATCGAGAAATAGCAGAACCGTGACGAGGATTGCCGGCCCGAGGCAAGCGAGGATCAGCCAGACGGGCACCGAGAACATGTCGACGAGCCAGGGCCGGCCGGTAGTGGTGCCAAAATGGTCGGGAATGGCCACGTCCGCCACCTTGACCTCCGGCAACGCCAAAGCGAAGATCGTCATCAGCGCGATGGCGATGGTGGGTCCGAAATCTGCCACGAATTCACGGAACCTGCGCTGGATATACCTGGTCTGCAGGAAAGTCTTGAAGTTGCGGGCCAACAGAAATGTCCCCAGTGCCAGCACCACGGTCATCAGGGCGGTCGCGTCGTTGCGCGATGACGCGGTGAAGGGCGACACCACGGAGCGCGCCGCTTCGACGATGAAAATGACGGCGATGAGGACGGCGAAGATCTCGTCGACGAAGCGGGTGAAGAACCTCATCAGCGTGCTGGCATCGGTGACCGCGAGGACGAGCATGAGAACGCCCGACCAAACTCCTACCCAGGCGTAGACCGGTAAAAAGGGAAGATCGAAACGCCGGCACATCGTGTACAGCAGGCCGGTGAAGATGACGATGGGGCCGGTGCCGCCCAAAATTGTCAGGGGTTGAGCGGACAGGAGCGCGAACAGGATTCCGCCGAAGGCGGTTGCCACAATCATTTCCACGATGCCGATCTCACCGTCGGTCATGACACTGGTGAGGCCACCGAAGGCAATAGCATTCGCAAGGCAGGCGAAAAAAAGAAAACTGACAGATGCTACGGCTTTCGAATGCAGCCCGTCCTTGAAGTCGCTCGTGTAGAAAGGCAGCTTTCGCTGCACGTCCGCCCAAAGACCGCCGCCCAATCGGCCGGTGTAGGTCAGGAGGCCGACCTCGTGCGCTTGTGGGGCGTCCGACACGCTGCTCCGTCTGCTTGACACGGATCAACCTTCCAGCCGAAACACACTCGGCCCGCTCCGGGCCAAGCTGCCGACCAGACTTTCCGGCGCACCTATTGCAAACATGCCGTGCCGGGCTGGCGAAAAGCAACCCCAGACGGGGCGCTCATCGAGTACTCATAGGCCACCGGACCACCAGAAGTTGGTGACGCTGCACTCAACGAAGTCCCAGCGAACCGCGAATCTGATTGGGGTGGAACCGATTCCTACGACCAGACCACTCTTACAAGGTGATCTCTAGGTTGAGCATGGGACCAGTTGGTCTTCCGGCTATGGGCCATGTGATGGTGACTTATGGAGTCGTTGCCGGACAATCCGACGCAGTCGGAGGGGCCCGGCTTTGGCTTTTGGCGTTGTCGGTACGACTGGCCTTCGACGATAAGTTCGTAGGCCGCTGATTGCCTGGCGCGCCCTACTGAAGCTTGACCTTGGCGCCCCCGCTAAACGCCGAATCATGAAGCTCCACGGTGGAATATGTGGTACCAGGTGGGACGTCAAAAGGCACTTGAGTCGTGATCGTGAACCCCGGATTCATGTCAAGAATCATCGAGGTGTCGTCGTTGATCGACAAGGCGGTTGAGGAATCAGCCGCGTATTCCTTTCCCCCGCTATCGATCAACTTCTGGTTTTGCACGAAAAACGACTGCGGTTCGTTGCCGATATTCCGCACAGTCATCGTGATAATGACAAACTCCCCCCGCGGCTTGGAAGTGCCTTCCCGGGTCGAGGTGCGAACGTTGGTCACGGTGAACGCGAACTTGCCGTCACGCACTTCTTGTCCCACCCCCGGTGTGGTGTCGGCTCTACTCGGCGGGGCACCGCCGCTGCTACCCGTACTAGTGGTGGTTTTGTCGCTGCCGGCGCTCCCTACGACCGCGACCAGCGCCGTACACCCGCCGAAAAACAGCACCACCACCGCCAGCAAGATCCACGGCCATACCGGCCGCTTGGCCTTGAGCACAGTCGGCAGCGGAGCAGTCGCAGTCCACTGACTGCCGTCCCAATAACGGGTGCCAGGCACGCCGGAAGGATCCGGGTACCAACCTGGTGGGGTGGCGTGCGTCATAGTCCACGCACCCTACCGGGACGTCGGAAAACCGCGCAGGCGATTGACGGTTGCGTTTCGTCAAGTGATCTGGCCCCACTGCCGTCGTGAATTTTGGCCCCACCGTGTGTCAGGTGCCGCGTTTGTTGCGGTTTGTCGTCTTGCTGGTGCGGAGTCGGTAGGAGTTGGTCCCGGTCTCGATGATGTGGGCGTTAAAGGTGATGCGGTCGACGATGGCGGCGACCAGGCGAGGGTCGGGGAACACGGTGCCCCACTCACTGAACGGGAGGTTGGTCGCGATCGCCACCGAGGCGCGTTCTTCGCGTTCGGTGATGATCTGAAACAGCAATTCCGCTCCGCGGGAGTCGATTTGGACGTATCCGAGTTCATCGAGGCAAAGCAGATCCAAGCGTCCGTAGCGGGCCACGACGCGGGAAAGGACACGTTCGTCGGCGGCTTCGACGAGTTCGTTGACCAGCTGGGCGGTGGTGACGTAGCGGACTCGGCGTCCCTGTTCGCAAGCCGCGAGGCCAAGCCCGATGAGCAGGTGGGTTTTGCCGGTGCCGGAGTCGCCGAGCAGCACGACGGGCTCGCCGGCGTCCATGTAGTGCCCGGCGGCGAGCTGCCCCAGCGTTGCGGGTGCGAACCGGGGACGGCGTCGATGTTGAACTCCGCCAACCGTTTCACTCTGGGGAACTTGGCCTCGTTGACACGGCGAGCTCGTCGTCGTTCGGTACGGTCGTCGACCTCTGCGGCCAGGACTTCGGCCAGATAGCGAAGATGGGTATGGTGCTGCCGTGCGGCGATCTCGGCCAACCGAGCGGCCTCGGTGCGCACCGTCGGCAGGTGCAACTCACGGGCCGCAGCCCCGATCGAGGCCTGAGCGGCGGCATCGGTGGCTCCGTTGCCGGTGGTGGTTGTCGTGGTCATGATTCGCTTCCGGTCAGCAGGTCGTCGTAATCGGTCAACGACGGAGCGGGACGGTCGTAGCGGGCCAGCGCACCGATCGGGACCACCGGCGCGATCGCCGTCGTATCGCGGCGAGCATCGATGAGCACCGCCTCGGGGTCCAGGCACCCCGAGGCCACGGCCCGGTCCATCGCGGCGATCAACGCCGCGGCGGCCATCGTGCGGTGCGCCAACAAGACGATGATCAGGGCGCGGGTTCCGGCGGCGTCACCGCGCGCGGTGCGAGCAGCGTCCCAGTAGGCCTGGTGGCTGGCGGTGAACACCCCGCGCGCCTTGGCCTGCGCCAGCGCGGTCGCTCCGGGCAGCGCACCAGGCTTGGTCGCCAGCACCTCCAGGTAGTGATCCAGGCACAACACCTCGACGTAGCGTCCGACCGCCCGGTCGTGACGCGCCACGATCCGCGGCCCGTCGTAGACCTCGACACCCCGAGCACTCAAACGGACCGGCAGCCGTCGCCCGGCGTAACGTGCCGGCACGGAGTAAAAGCACTGCCGCACAGACACTCTGGCACGATTATTGATACGGGCGGTCAGCAGACGGGCGCAGTCGAACGCCTCGGCCGGCAGCCCCATCAACGAGTCATGCTCGGCGGCGAACGCCGCACCGACGGTGATCGGACGCCCGGTGATCACCCGGTCGTCGTCAAGACAGTCGGCCGCGGCGATCAGGGCGTTGAGTTCGGCCAGTGAGGCCACCGCCGGGACCGGGACGAGGTGGCGGCGCCGGAAACGTCCGATCTCACCCTCCACCCCACCCTTCTCATGGGCGCCCTCCAGGCCCGGACGGCAGAAAAACGAATCGAACCCGTAGTGGCTGCGCAGGGCGATGAACCGTTCGGACTCGGCCCGGTCGCGGCCCTTGAGCACCCGCACCACGGCGGGTTTGAGGTTGTCGTAGCGGATCCGCCCCGGCACGCCACCGAAATGCTCGAAGGCCAGCACGTGACCCTCCAGGAACGCCTCCTGGGCCTGGGTGGCAAACGCGACGTGAAAGGCCTTGCCCGAGTGCGACAATCGCATCACGAACATCCAGCACTTCACCACCAGCCCGGCGATGGTGGCGAAGAACTCACCGAAGTCGACCTCGGCTTCGGCACCGGCCTCGTGGGTCTGCGGCACCGACACCTCATTCTCGACCAGTCCGAGCTGCCCTCGGCGCAGCGCGACGTAGCGCGACACCGTCACCTCCGAGCACGCCGCCCCGTGCTCAGCGACCAGACGCTGCCAGATCCGCCGCGCGGTATGACGCTGCTTGCGCGGCGCCTCCTGATCGGCGCGCAGCCAGGCGTCGATCACCGTCACCCACGGATCGATCGCCGGACGCGGACGCGCCGGATAGGCCTTGCGCGGCGGCGGTACCGCGTCATCGAGGGCTTGGCGCACTGTCCGGCGATGCGTGCCGTGCCGGTCTGCCAACTCGCGGATCGACAGGCCCTCAACCCGCCGATCTCTCCTGATCTTCTCGAACAACTCCACGCGTGACCGCATCCTGACCGACCCTCCCTGACCGCGACCGCCAGGAACGACGGGCGACAGGAACGATCTGAACGAGGGTGGGGCCAACATTGGTGACGACACACCGCCCCACCCGGCCAGCCGTGATCACCACCCCGGTGGGGCCAACATTCGTGAAGAACAACGGCCAAAGTGGGGCCAAGTCAGGTGACCACACTCAGACGGTCGACGGACCGTAGCGCAAAGCAACTTCTTAACCGCTTACAGCACTCATAAGCTCGCCCGCAGCTACCGGCGCGCTATGTCATCTACGGCGCCGAGCGCGATGAACCTCGCGTTTTCTGCTCCCATGACCACGACGGAATGACCCGCCTCTGACCTTTGGCTCGTTGCGCGGCAACCGCTCTCGGCGTAGGTGCGCTTAAAACGCAACTCCACAAAGATCAGTTCCGGGAGCCGCGGGGGCGGCCGCGTCGGCGCGGGGCAACCTGATAGCCACCACGTTCGGCCAGCACCCGCAGGCGGCGCAGCGCGAAGTCGCGGGCGCGCTGCCCGGATTCGGGTATTATCACCCCGGCCCACAGCCCCTGCACGTTGGTGGCCTGATAGGCCTGCTGGGCGCACCATCCCCGGCGCGGGCAGGCCACACACAGCGCGACGGCTTGGGTGTCGGGCTGGGTAGTGGTCCAGCGCTCCGGGTCCGCGGTGCAGCGGGGCACACACCCCTCCAACAGTGCCGAGTATGAGGTTGCTGCCGCAGCCATCCGCCGTCCCCTTACCGCGTGTGCCACACCCATCTGGTGCGACATCCCCCACTATCTGGCACTAGCGTACTAAAGAAAGGGCTCCTAGCTGGGCCGATCGGCCCACGCCGTCACCAACAACGATCCGACGCGCGCCGGGTTCGCCCCGCTCTAGGCGCATTCCGCCAGAAAGCCCACCCATTACTTCCCGGAAACTCTCTTTTTAGCTAGGCACGATCACCGCAGCCGATCCCGCTACAGTTCCAGCCCGTAGCTTCGGTCGCGTTGGTGCGCGCGGGTGCGGTGTAGGTGCTGTTGGGCCCAGCGGCGTTGGTCGAGGATGATGTCGAGGCGTTGGTTGTGCCAGGCGCGGTAGGCGCGCTGGCGGGCCTGGCGGGCACGGTCGCGGCTAATCAGCAGTCCGCGCACGACATCAGGCAGCTGGCGGGGGTCGGCGGTGGCGGCGATGTGGTGGGCGCTGGGGGCTGGGGTGTCGCGGTGGGCGATCACCGCGCGCACGAGCTGGACGGCGTCGGCGGTGGTGCCGCGGCGCAGCACATGCACTCCCAGTTGGTCGCGGTGTTCGTGGGCGGTCTCGGTGGCGTGGCGTTCGTAGAGGTAGGCGGTGTTGGACTCCCGGCCGCGGGTCATCGCCACATACAGCAACGCCCGGCTGGTGCGCTCTCCCATTACCGCGTGGGTGGTGTCGGCGGTGACCCCTTGCGCCGAATGCACGGTGACCGCATACCCATGGGTCACCTGCTGGTGCAAATACTCCCCGGAGAAAGCGGCGCGGGCGCCGTCGCTGAGCCGGCGGGCGGCGATGCGGTCACCGGCGGGATCGACGGCCAGGACCTGCCAGCGTTGCCCGTTGCGTACCGGGGCATCCCCGCATCGGGTGTTATCCGCGGCGGCCAACACCGTGATGTCGCCGGTGTTGCGGCGGGTCAGGATCAGATCCCCCACCGCGAGCTGGTGCCCGCGCGCCGCAGTCACGGTGGGGGCGGCTTGGGCGTGCGGGTCGCGGGCGCCGAGACGGTCATCGTGCAGTCGCCGGTTGAGCGCGTCGGCGATCTCGGTGGTGTCACACACCAACAGCGCATCCCGACCGGCGGCGACGTCGGCGCGGTACGCCTCAAGGGCGTCGGTGGCCATGGCGATCGGGTCCCCACAGTGCAGCCGGCTATGGCCGGCGTACCAGTTCACCGCGCGCCGTAGCGGGGCGGGCCCGCCCTCCCGCAACGCCAGCGAGGCGGCACGCTCGGCCGGATCGCTCATCCGCCACACCTCAGAGAGGGTTTGGGTCCAGGGCAGATCCGCACAGAGTTGGTCGAACATCCCCCCGGGCGCTTTGACAGGGCTGAGTTGGTGGGCATCGCCGACCAACACCGTCTTGGCGCCGGCCGTAGTGGTCGCGGTGAGCAGCGCCCGTAGTTCGGTGGTGCCGACCATCGCGGCCTCATCGAGGATCACCAGGGTGTGCTGATCCAGCCGCAGCGTTTCGTCACGTAACGCCTTTAGCGCGGCGGCGACGGTCATCCCGGTATCGCCGGCGCCTTCGCGGACCGCGACGTCGACGGCTTTGCCGGTCGGGGCGATCACCAGCACCCGTTTCCCGGAGTGGCGGGCCCCGATCCGCAGCGCCCGCATGGAGGTGGTTTTCCCGGCCCCCGCCGGCGCCGAGAGCGGGCAGACCAGCCACGGCAACCAGGCAATGTTCTCCACCGCGCGGGCTTGATCCGACGACAGCCCGACCACATCTAGATCCCGCAACCCGTAGAGCTCCGCGCGCTCATCGCAGGCATCAACCAACTCGAGCAGCCGGGCCTCGGTAGCCAAGATCTTGTCCAGGGTGAACCGCGCCGATCCTTCCCGCTGATGCGCCGCCCGCGGCCCCGAAATCCGCATCCCCAACTGCTCGACCGAGGCCTCGATCAGCTGCCGCGGCGAGCGCGCATCACCGTCGACATCGACCGGCAGTTGCGCGCCGAGCAGCTCCACCAAATCCGCGCGCGTCAGCACCGCCTTGCCCCGCGCTTCGGCCGCCTCGACCAGCCGGGCGCGCGACCACACCCCGCGCCCCGCCGCCGCCACACGGGCCTGACTCGCTGCCTGATGCGCGGCGCGATCAATCGTCCAACCGCGCGGATCCTCGCGCCACAACCGGCGCAATTCCGCCCACGCCAGCTGCTCAGGTTTACCCGGGCGGGTCGCTTTCTGCGCGGCCGCCAACTGCGCCGCGCTCGGCCCCACCGCTGGGTCAACCACGACCAGATTCTTGGCCGCCCACGCCCGCAACGCACTAGCGCGCTGCGACCACGCCGTAATACTTCCCGGGTCGATCGCGGCGACCTCGGCCATCCCGGTTGCGGGGTCGATCGGGGACCATTCCACCCCGATCGCGCGGTGCAACTCCCGGCGCAGCGTGGCCTGATAAATCACCCCCGCCGCCCGCGCCTCGTGAAACAACGACGTCCCATCGAGTGACACCAGTTTTCCGTCCGCGCGGGCCTGGCGGTTGGGCACGATCACATGGGTATGCAGATGCGGATCCCCCGCCCGCGACGTCTCATGCTGATACGCCACCGCCACGATTCCGGGCAGCCGCACCAAATCTTTTTGCCCCGTATCTGAGTTGTGCACCCGGGTGTAGCCGGCATGCTCGGCCAGGTACTCCAACGCCTCGCCCAGGGCCGCGGTGTGGGCGACCACCACCGCCTTCTGCGTCACCTCATTGGGGTGCAACGCCCGCAACAACGACACCGACTTCGGGGCGCAAAACGTCAAAT
>NZ_JCALDY010000052.1:0-16938 GCF_059813095.1 Mycobacterium sp. NGS22 | reverse complement strand
TTGCGGCTCTCGGTTGCCCTGCGCAGTCCGCGACCCGACGATGTCGAGGCGTTGGCCGAGCTCGGTGTGGACGAGCTGGTGCTGGTCGAGTCTCCGCCGGATGACGCCGACGCGGTGGCCGACTGGATTGCCGCACTCGCCGAAAGATGGATCAGGCGGTGATGTCGCGCAGCGCCTGTGCGGTGTCCAGATCGGAATAGGCCGCCGAATACCGTTGCGCCAGTGCGACAGCGATGTCCGGTCGTTGCCACAGGTCGCCCGCGCTGGCGGTGCACAGCCAGATGGCCAGTCCGTGCGCCACCGACGCCCGGTACCACAGCCAGATTTCCTCGCTGCTCGGCGTCTCGTCGCCGGGCAGCCCGAGTGAGGCGCGGTAGACCTCGAGCAGTTCACGTTCGTGGTCGCGCCGGTCCGCAACGGTCAGCGCGCCCTGCAGGAAATAACCCAGATCCAGCGACCAGTTGCCCCGGCGGGCGACCTGCCAGTCCAGAAAGCCCACCTCACCGCCGGGTAGCAGATAGGTGTTGCCGATGTGCGGGTCACCGTGCAGCAGGGTTTGTGGTCCGGCGGTCAGGGTCTGGATGTAGGGCTTCCAGATCGACTCGATCAGCCGGTCGGCGGTCAGGGACAGCACTTCGGCCGGTGCGTCGTCACCCAGGCGCGCCTGGGCTTCGTGCAAGGGAGCGTATTGCATTCCGTCCCAAGGAAGAAACGGTTCGAGCCAGCGCAGCGCCGGATACGTCGGTAGGCGCTCGTTCCAGTACTTGCCGTGCAGTCGAGCCAGTCCACGCACGCCCGAGGCGGCTTGATCCACCGACATCGGACGGGTGGCATCACGAGGGTCGGCGGCGCGCGCGTTGAGATCCTCCATGATCATCACGAAGTCGTAGTCGTCCTCATCGATCAGGGCCGTGTAGACGACGGGGTGCTCGAGCGGTAGATCGACGTTGTTCATGAACAGGCGCGGCTCGTGGAACATGCCGCTGGTCATGCGGATCATGTCTTTGTGGGCGGGGTCGGCGGCCTTGGCGAAGACCGTGGCCGGCCCGGCGCCGGTGGAGTAGGTGAGTTGCAGACGGGCCCGGCGGTTGGTGCCGTCGTCACGACCGGCGACGGTGACCGACTCGACCGTCGCGCCGGGAAAGTGGCTGACCAACGCCGCGGACATCCAACCGGGAGTTATCTCGTCCCAGGACTTGGGCACCGAAAGTGCAGCGGTCATTTCAGTAGTCATACTCCGCGAGTGGGGTCTCGATGCCGGGTGGGGTGCCGTTCAGCGATATGGCCGCGGGGACCATCTCGCTGGTGACCAGTCCGTGTCGCGTGGTCACCTCGTCGATGACATCGAAGCCGCGCGCGATGTTCTGCGGTGTGTCGACGACGATGGTGGTGACCGGGACCTGTCTGGTGAGTTGAAATACCTTGTCTCCGTGCGGTTTATGGTCGCCATGGAAACCCCAGATGCCGCGCAGCACCGTGGCGCCGCGAGCGTTCCCGGATCGCATCAGTTGCTGGACGATGGCGCGGTGGATCGGTTGACCTTCGTGCAGGGTTGCCGCGGTGGTGTGCACCATCAGCTTCTGCCACAGAGGGCGGCCCCGGCTGTCGGCCGGCGGGAGTTCTTGGGGACGGGCGAACAGTTCGCCGTCGCGTTTGCACAGTCGCACGCGTTCGGTGGTCAGTTGTGGGTCGGGTAGCAGTTGCGCGAGTTCGGTGGTCGCGGCCCAGACCTGCGCCGGTAGCCCGACGGCGATGATCATCTGGGGGACATCGACGTTGCGCCCGAAGAACCGGGCCCGTTGCCGCTCACCGTAGGCGGTGCCGTCGACACCGAGAAACACTGTGGCACCGGCAAATCCATGCCGGTGCAGCAGCTCACAGACAGCCAGATGGGCGGGCCTGCCGGCCACGCGTACCTGCCGGCCGACGTACACGGTCAGCTTGGCGGCATTGCCGGTTCGGCTGTCGATGTGCGTGGCGGCGTCGGTGCCGCTGCTCCTGGTGACCAGCCGTGCGCGTTCCAGCGTCACCAGCCCCCGGCCGGTGATCGCGGTGACGTCGTCGACCAGAGACCCGATCCTGGACTCGGCGTCGACGGCCGCGATGGTCACGGGCGGATCCTCGGACAAACTCAGCGAACGGTCGCTGCGCAGTTCGCCTTTGGGTCCGAAACCGGAGATACCGCGCATCATGACGCTGGTGGCGATGCCACGAGAGCCGAACAGATCCAGCATCGCATCCGCCAGGAACCGTCTGGAGTCGCCGACGGCACGTTGCCGTTCGCCGAAGTACGCGGTGAGTTTCAGGCTCTGCTCGCTCATATCAGGCCCGCGATCCGTTGCCCCAGCACCACAGCCGCCAGTCCGAGCGCCACGCTGACAGCGATGTTGGCGAACGCCGCCGGTAGCTGGCGTTCCTCGCTGAGCCGTTGAGTCTCGAGCATCCAGGTGGAGAAGGTGGTGTAGGCGCCGACGAAGGCGGTGCCGGCCAGCAGCGCAGCGTCTTTGGGCAGGGCCAGGCTGCCCAGGAAACCGAGCAGCGCGGCACCGGTGACGTTGACCGTCAACGTGCCGTAGGGGAACGGGCGGCCGAGGCGGCGTGCGACGGTGCGATCCACCAGGAATCGCGCAACCGAGCCCATACCACCGATGACCATGACCCCGAGCCAGACCAGGACCGTCGTCATCGGATCCGCGCCCGGCGCACCAGGGCAGTGGCCAGGTACACCGCCAGCAGTCCGAGTGTGATGCTCACGACGGTGTAGGCGGTTGCCAGCAGCCAGTGGCCATGTTCGATCATCTTGACCGTCTCGACCTGCATGGTGGAAAAGGTGGTCAGCCCGCCGCATAATCCGGTGCCCAGCAGCGGGCGTCGGTAACTGGACAGCGGCAGCCTTTCCAGCAGCCGAGTGGTGAAGTAGCCGACCAGGAACGCGCCCACGATGTTGACCACGAACGTCGGCCACGGCCAGCGGGCCGGATCGGGAACGGCCAGGGTCGCCAGCGCCGCTCGAGCCAGCGAGCCCAGCGCGCCGCCGGCGAAAATCGCTGCCAATTCCCGAGAGTCGGGGCGTGCCACCGGTTGTTTCCCTCCCGTGTGCCTAGTGTGCGCCTAGCAGCCTAAGGCGGCACCGCGGCGTATGGGCAGAATTGGTGACCATGGCCCACCCGCGAGCCGGTCAGCCGGCGCAGCCCCAAGACCTTGTCGATCTGCCGCATCTGGTGACGGCGTACTACTCGCTTCGTCCCGACCCCGAGGACGTGGCGCAGCAGGTGGCGTTCGGTACCTCGGGGCATCGCGGTTCATCGTTGAACGGCGCATTCAACGAGGCTCACATCCTGGCCATCACCCAAGCGATCGTCGAGTATCGCGCGGCACAAGGCACCACCGGCCCGTTGTTCATCGGCCGTGACACACACGGCCTTTCGGAGCCGGCGTGGGTTTCGGCGCTGGAGGTACTGGCCGGCAATGATGTGGTGGCCTTGATCGATGCGGCCGACCGGTACACGCCGACGCCGGCGATCAGCCACGCGATCCTGACGTACAACCGCGGACGCGACGCCGGACTGGCGGACGGAATCGTGGTGACGCCGTCGCACAACCCGCCGATGGATGGCGGGTTCAAGTACAACCCGCCCAACGGCGGACCGGCGGACAGCGCCGCGACCGGTGCTATTGCCAAGCGCGCCAACGAAATTCTGCGGGACGGGCTTTCGGGAGTGCGTCGGGTGCCGCTGGCGCGCGCGTTGAGTCGGGTGCAGCGCCACGACTATCTGAGTTCGTATGTCGACGACTTGCCCAACGTCGTGGACATCGACGCGATACGCGCGGCCGGGGTGCGTATCGGCGCCGACCCGCTCGGCGGGGCCAGCGTGGACTACTGGGGCGGGATCGCTTCGCGTTTCGGTTTGGACCTGACTGTGGTCAATCCTCTGGTGGACGCGACGTGGCGGTTCATGACCTTGGATCACGACGGCAAGATCCGGATGGACTGCAGCTCACCTTCGGCGATGGCTGGGTTGATCGCCAACCGGGACGACTACCAGATCGCCACCGGCAACGACGCCGACTCCGACCGGCACGGCATCGTCACCCCCGACGGCGGACTGCTGAATCCGAACCACTACCTGGCGGTGGCAATCGACTATCTGTTCACCCACCGGCCTTCGTGGCCGGCAGATGTGGGCGTCGGCAAGACCGCGGTGAGTTCGTCGATGATCGACCGGGTGGTGGCGGGTCTCGACCGGGAACTGGTCGAGGTTCCCGTCGGCTTCAAGTGGTTTGTGGACGGATTGATCGGCGGCACCATCGGATTCGGCGGGGAGGAGTCGGCGGGAGCTTCGTTCCTGCGCCGGGACGGATCAGTGTGGACCACCGACAAGGACGGCATCATCCTGGCGTTGCTGGCGTCGGAGATCCTCGCGGTGACCGGGCGGACGCCGTCGCAGCGGTATGCCGAGTTGGCTGCCGTATATGGCAAGCCGTGCTACGCGCGGGTGGACGCGCCGGCCGATCGCGAGCAGAAGGCTCGGCTGTCCCGGCTTTCCGCCTCCGAGGTTTCTGCGTCGGAGTTGGCGGGGGAGCCGATCGTGGCGAAGCTGACTTCGGCGCCCGGTAACGGTGCTTCGCTCGGTGGGCTGAAGGTGGTTACCGAGAACGCATGGTTTGCGGCGCGACCGTCGGGCACCGAGGACGTGTACAAGATCTACGCGGAATCCTTCCTCGGGCCCGAGCATTTGACGGAGGTGCAAGAAACGGCCCGCGAGGTGGTCAATACAGTCATCGGGTGACCATCTCGCTACGGCGTCCCCGTCCGAGGGGGCACGGGTCTACCCGACTGCCGCGCGAGGTCTGGATCCTCAGTTGGGCCAACGTCATGGTCGCGCTGGGCTACGGGGTCATTTCGCCGGTGATGCCGTCGTTTGCCCGCACCTTCGGAGTCAGCATCGACGCAGTGACCTTCCTGGTCACCGTCTTTTCGTTGAGTCGCATGTGTTTCGCGCCGCTCAGCGGTGTCCTCGTACAGCGGATGGGGGAGCGGCGAATTTATCTCGCCGGTTTGCTGATCGTCGCGCTGGCCAGCGCCGCCTGCCCGTTCTCTCACACGTACTGGCAATTGCTGGTTTTCCGGGTCATCAGCGGCATCGGATCAACCATGTTCTTCGTGTCGGCATTGGGCCTGATGATCCACATCAGCCCTCCCGATGCGCGCGGACGGGTGGCGGGTCTGTTCACCACATCGTTCATGGTGGGAGCGGTGGGTGGGCCGGCGGTGGGTGCGCTGGCGGCCGGATGGGGTTTGGCCGCGCCGTTCCTTATCTTCGGCGGGGGGCTGCTGGCCGTCACGGCAGTGGTGTTTTTCAGCCTGCGTCACTCGGAACTGGCCGCACCTGGTCCGCCGACCCGATCGACGGTGACGATGCACCAGGCATTGCGGGTACGCGCGTACTGGTCGTCATTGCTGGCCAACTTCGCCACCGGCTGGTCGGCGTTCGGGCTGCGCGTCGCGCTGGTCCCGCTGTTCATCACCGACGTCATGGGACGAAGCGTCGGCGTCATCGGCGTGGTGCTTGCGATGTTCGCGGTCGGTAATGCGATAGCCGTCGTCCCCAGCGGCGATCTGTCTGACCGGGTCGGCCGGCGCACACTGCTCATCGTCGGACTTGCCGCGTCCGGTGCCGCGACTCTCTGGCTCGCCGCCGTGACCTCGCTGCCGTGGTTCTTGGTCGCGGCGTTCGTCGGTGGCGCGACAGCGGGCATCTACATGTCGCCGATGCAGGCTGCCGTCGCGGACATCCTCGGCAGCGAGGCGCGCGCGGGTGGCCCGGTGGCGATGGTGCAGATGGTGTCCGATCTCGGGGCCATCGTGGGTGCGACGACGGTCGGGTGGTTCGCCGGGCACGTGAGCTACGGCTGGAGTTTCGGCGTCAGCGGAATTGTGCTGCTAATTGCTGCTCTCGGCTGGGTATTGGGACCGGAAACCCGGCTGAATGCGTTGAGTCCGGAAGGTCTTGCTGAGTCGTCGGCGGAGGACAAGGGCCTATGACCAGCAGCTTTGATGGACGGTTGCCGGTGGTGTAGCTTCGATTGGCACGACATTTGGGGCTATGGCGCAGCTGGTAGCGCACCACACTGGCAGTGTGGGGGTCAGGGGTTCGAGTCCCCTTAGCTCCACCAATGTGATGAGTCGCGTCATCGGTTACAGATGAGTCGCGTGAGGGGTTACAGATTCCCCGCCATCGGCGGGGGTTTTCTGTTGGTTGCGCCAGTAGTTGGTGTCGGGGTCGATGGTGTGGCTGCTCAGGACGTGGTGGCCGGTTTTGCTGACGGTGGTAACGCTGGTGGTGTGAAGTACCCCAGGCTTTATTCCTAGCGCGTGTTCACACAGCAGAGTTGTTGATGGAGGCCGAATCTCGGAGCGCAACGAAGCCACCCAGTGACCTGAGCGACTCCATCGGCGTCCGCTTCCCGTCGCGCGGTCACCCCGGTGGCGGGCTCAGCTGCTGCATCTGACCGTATGCGTTGATCGGGCTATACAAGGCCAGGCCTCCGTCGGCAAAGACAATCTGACCTGTCACCCAATCCATGTCGAGGACTCCGATAATCGCTCCGGCGACGTCGTCTGCCTGGCCGAGCCGACCGAGCGCAGTGCGCTCGTTCAGGCCATCCAACCAACCCGGCAACGCTTCGGGTTTGGCCAGCATAGGGGTGCAAGTCACGCCGGGGCCCACCGCGTTGACCCGGATCCCGTATCGTCCCCACTCCGCGGCCGCTACCCGAACCAGCATGTCCACACCTGCTTTCGAAACGCAGTAAGCACTCATGTCACGGTCGGCGATCGTGCCGCTGATGCTGGAAACCGCAACAATTGAGCCGCCGTTGCCGGACTCGATCATGCTTTGAGCAACAGTGCGCATGGTCAGCATGGTGCCGGTGAGGTTGATGTCGAGCACTCGTCGCCATTGCTCGAAAGGCTGGTTGAGCAACAGCCCTGATGCGCCGATCCCGGCACACGCCACCAGGCGCGTAGGCGGCCCGCCCACAGCGATGGTCGCCTGCATCGCGGCCGCCAGTGAGTCGGGATCGCTGATGTCACAGTGGAAGTCACCACCGGCTATGTCCCAGGAGACAGTGTCGGCGCCGATCGCACGGAGCTTGGCCACCACCGCCGCGCCGATGCCGGAACCGCCTCCGGTGACGATCGTGGTCACAGGAAAGAATTCTCTTGAGTCAGACCGATCTCGGGGAAGGCGCCCAAGGCGAAGGTTTCGATGTTTCCGAAGCCGGTACCGCCCTCAACGGGGTCTTCCACCCGAACAAGCAAATCGCGCAGTTGGTGAACTTTGCGTGCGGTCGCCGGATCGTCGCAGTCGGTCACATGGTTGCCTTCCACCCGCAGCTCTCCGACCCACTCGCCGTACACCCAGTCGTTCCAGCCGTAATAGCCGGCGGTGCCCAGGTGGAACCCTCCGTCGCCGACAGCCAGAATGCTCAGTGGCCGTTTGGTTCCGTCCGTCTCGACCAGAGTGATGGTGCCCTCGGTGAACCGGCGATTGTCGTCGCGGAAGCGCAGGTCCTGTTCGACCGCCGCGAAACGCCGCGAATCACCTTCCGGCTCTTGCTGTTCAGCCTGGAATCGCAGGTTGTCGAAGCCTTGTCCGCGCTCGTGCTGCAGGAATACGAACAGCGAATATGTTGACCCGTCAGAACGGGTCATCGTCATCGGCAGCCAGGTCATGAACATCTGCCGGATCTTGCTGCCGCCGCGGGGCAGGCCGGGGATTGGCTTGCCGACACCGGGTCGCAATCCCCAGGAGTGGTCGCGGATCGAGATCCACTCCTCGGGTTTGATCTCGGTACGCTCGCCGTGCAGCTGCACCCAACCCGACGCAACACCGATCTGGTGGTACCGCAACACGTTATGGGTCACCCGGTAACCATCCGGGCTGCGGTCGGGCCACGGATCCTCCAGGGCGGTGTCGAACGAGCCGCGCATCACCACGTCGAACGCGATTGGCTGGTGTTCGTTTTCGTCCAAGCTGACCCTGATCGCGCGCAGTGGTTCGACGACTTCATAATGAATCGGGCCTACCGTAGTGCCAGCGGAGTCGGACGAGAGGCGGCGCCCCGCCCGTACCGTCCACTGCTCGGTGCCCCGGCACACCCCGGCCGCCCCGTCGAACACACCGCGGTTGGTGTATTTACCTACACCCAGGGCGATTTGGAGGGAATTGTCCTTGGCGTGCGCGGTAGTCCAGATCTTTTCCGTCCAGGACGGATCCGACTGGCTCACGGTGGCGAACGTATCGACGATCTGGTGGGTGAGAAACTCGTCCTCCGGCACCAGTCGTCCGTAATTAGTGGACAGCAACACTCCACCCTTCAGTTGTTGATCCGCACCGGAACATGCGAATATCCCATTACATTCGTCATGTTGATGCGCCGCAAATCGCTTGGGTCGACATCGAATCCGACCATACGGTCGGGCAGCACGTCGAGCGCGGTATGTCCCTCCATGCGTGCCAGTGCCGCGCCCACGCAGCGGTGCACGCCATAACCGAAGTCCAGGTTGTGACCGAAATGCTTGCGTTCGAGGTCGAATTGGTCCGGGTCGAAAAACAGCACCGGCTCCACCGAGCAGCGACAGGACAGGACAGTCTCTGTATCGATGAGACCGGCCGGCCCGCCGTGCTTACGCTCGACCTCGACCTGTTCAGTTGGGTAAGCATGTCGTCCTGCGGATCGGCGCGACGCTTCTGGACCAACCTCAGGTTGGAATACACCGGAGCTACGTCGCGCAGCCGGCGATAAGTCTCGAACGGTTCGGTGAAGAAGTCTTCGGACAAGGGGTCGAACTCGCCGACCTTCATGCTTCGAATCCCGCGAAAGTGGTCATGTCCGTGCCACGTTCGTATTCCCGCATCCAGGTGTCGGCCCAGGCGGGCAGCGGCTGATCGGTCGGGTTGTGTCTCGGTGATTGCGAGAGCAGTAGCCGCCACAGCATGGCGGTGAGCTGTCCGGTCGGTACCGCCCCGAAGAGCGTCGATTCCGATCCGGTGCGGGCGCGGCGGCGCCGCCCGCCGGGTCCCCGGAACCTCAGCTCGCTCGTCAGTGCCGACTTCATCACCTGCTGAACCGAGGTGCCGCCGCGTTCGTCGGGAGGGACGTGTGTGTCGAACGCCTGGGTGATTCGCTGGGTGATCGCACCGACATGCCGGAATGTCTGGCGCACGTGCTTGACCCGGTACCACGGACTGTCGACGAGGTGCCGGTAAAGCATCAATCCCGAACTGCGGTGCTCGATCTCCTCGACAAAATGCCACATCATCAACGAGGCCACACGTCTGTCGGCGCCGCCGAACAGCGCTGCGCGATTGTCGAGAATGACTTTGAACAGGGGAGTGAATGTCGCCTCAAGGTTCGCGACGTAGGCGGCGTGGTACTCGACGGGGTGCGCCGCGATCAACTGGTCGTAGGAGCGGTTTGCATGGTCGTAGCACTCTTCCAGACCCGGGTACCGCTCGATGAGGGCAAGCATGTGCTTGCGGTGTGCGGAGGCGTGCTGGGCTTCCTGGCGCAAAAAGGCATCGGCCTCGGCGGCGACGGCCGGATCCTCGGCAAGGCGGCCTTTGGCTTTTCGCAGCGCGCTGATGAGGTAGCGCTCGAACGGCACCGCGATGAAGGTGAAGGTGTTGCAGAAGACCGAGAAACTCGGATTGGCCGGCTGCCGCAAGAACGGCACGGTCGAATCGAACTCGAACGGCATCTTGCGGACGACAAGGTCCGTCACCACTGACACCTCCTCGTGCTGTGATCGTTCGCCACCGTATGGACCGCCGGCTCACGCCGCGGAAGTGACATAGGACTGTCCGCACGTAACACAGGTATCCGGAGAAAATCCGGCTGCAGGCAGCCTCAGTGTGACATTTGTACCTGTATATGTAAAGGTTAGTGATGCCAGTTCGCGTGCCACCCAACGCCGAGCGGTCGACCCGCCGACGCATTCTGTCTGCGACCTTCTCGGTACTGGCTCGCAGCGGCCGCAAGAACCTGATGCTGTCGGAAGTCGCCGCCGAAGCGGGCGTGTCCCGGCCGACGCTGTACCGCTACTTTCCGTCCAAGGGCGCGTTGCTGGAAGCCTTTGGACTCTACGAACAAGACAATTTCGAGGCCGGCATCGCCGCTGCGGTCGCCGGATTGCGAGGCAACGAGCGGCTTGACGCGGCACTGCAATTCATCGTCGAATTCCAGCACGGCTACTCGCTGAGCTCGCTCGTCGATGTGGAGCCCGAACACGTACTGTCGCAGATGCGTCGTGTCATGCCGGTAATGCACGAGCGGATCGCCCGGATCATTCCCGGCGATCATGCCGACGTCGCCGCGGCGACGGTGGTGCGTGTCGCGGTGTGCCACTACGTGATCGGCGAGCAGAACCCGGAGAAATTCCTGGCCGAGTTGCGCTACGCGGCAGGGCTCGAACCGGCGCACGGGCGTGCCGACCGGCCGGTGGCCAGTGCCTGACGCGCATCTAGCCCGCCGGCAACCAACCGCAGATGACGTCGGCGATCCGGTCCGGTTGCTCGAGGTGCAGGAAATGACCGACGCCGTCGAGCAATTCGACTCGGGACCCCGGGGCGAGCAGCTGCCCCTCGACATCGAGCAGGATGTCGGCACCTATGGCGCCGTCCGCGAGCCCGTGCAGGTACATGGTCGGGATGGGGGTAGGAGCCATCGTCGCGGCGGCCTCGGCCGCAACCACGGGATCGTCGAAAGCGGGATTGAACGAGGCCCGGTAGGGGCAGACGATGCCTGCGATCGAAGCTTCGGTCACCGTCTCACGCAAACGCGCGACATCGTCGGAACCGTCGTATCCCGGTGACCAATCGGCCCACAGCGATTCCCAGAAGCCGGGCGCGGCCAGCGCCGCCTCGGCGATGCCGACCTGCTGGATGAACCAGATATAGAAGGAACGGCGGATCTGCCGATACTCGAACATTGCCGGTCCCAGCGCGCCGATGGGTGGGACTGCCAGGGTGACTAGCCGCCGGTAGTGGTCCGGTGCCAGAGCGGTGACCCCGTACCCGGCGTTGGCCCCCCAGTCGTGTCCAACGACGACGCAGCGGTCATCGCCCTGAAATTCGCTGCGAACCTGCTCGATGTGCCGTACGTAGGTGCCGACAGTGATCGGACCCGTAGCGGGCGCGTCATAGCCCGGTAGCCACGGTGCCACCACCCTGTATCCATGATCGACCAGTGCCGGCCCGAGGTGCCGCCACGTATGCGGAGTGTCGGGGAACCCATGGACGGCGATCGCCAGTGGTCGACTGCTGTCGCCGATGTCACCGAAGGTCAGGGGATCCAGTCCGGGCATGCCATGCTCCCTCGTCGTCGGCAGCTACGTTACATTCCACTGCTTGCTTGTAATCCGTAACGTACTTTACAATATCGACTTCTTATGTAAAGGTGCTCTTGCTATGGCCGGTTTGACCTTGGTGCAACGCGACCTCACCGCCACTCGGCAGGCGCTGAGTCGATGGTTTACCGACGAATTTGCGGCTCCGGCAACGGTGACCGACTTGGCGGTGGCCAATAAGTCTGGCGGGTTTTCCAGCGAGAGCCTGATCGCGTCGGTTGAGGGTATCGAGGGTAACGACGAGTTCGTCGTACGTATCCCGCCGACGGGCGGCGGATTGTTCGCCGACTACGACCTCGAATCACAGGCACGCACCCAGCAGCTGGTACGCGGGTACGGCGTAGCGACTCCCTCACCGCTGCGTTACGAATCGGATCCCGCCTGGATCGGATCGAAGTTTCTCGTCATGCCTCGAATCTTGGGTCAGATCCCCGGCGATATGAGCTATGCCCGCAAGGGTTGGCTGCACGACGCGTCCAGCGAAACTCAGCGTCGCGCTCACGACTCATTCCTTGCGATTCTTGCTGCGCTGCAACATGTCCCGACAAGCGATGCGTCCTGGCTACAGCGGCCGACCGGAGTCGGCAACGACGCCGAACTGACCTGGTGGTTGGAATACGCCAAGTGGGGCACGGACAACGACGTTCCTGACTTGATGCTGGACGCTTTCGACTGGTTGTCACGCAACCTGCCCGCCAACCCCGCCGAACCCAGCGTCTGCTGGGGCGATGCGCGGATGTCCAATGTGATCTTCAGCGATTCGGGCGACGTCCGCGGTGTCCTGGATTGGGAGCAAGCTTGCCTGTGCCCTGCTGAGGCGGACTTTGCCTGGTGGCTGGCCACCCGGCGGCAGATGTGCGCCGCCTTCGGTCTACCCGACGACCCCGAGTTGCCAGGATTCGACACCCGGGACCGCCTCATCGGCCGGTACCAGGAAATGATCGGGCGTCGACTCAGCGATTTGCAGTGGTACGAGCACTTCGCGACCGTTCGAATAGGCTGCTGCACGTTGCGCATCCAGGTACTGTTGCGTGCCCTGGGCCAGGGCGATCACTTACTTACCCGCGCGCCACTTTTGCCGGAATGGACGATCGAGGCGGTCCGTGGCTGACCCGGCGGTCGCAGTCATCGGAGGCGGCTTCGCCGGCATCGCTGCGGCCATCAAGCTGGTCGAGGCCGGGTTACCCGACTTCACCGTGTTCGAGAAATCCGACGGTCTCGGCGGAACATGGTGGGACAACAGGTATCCCGGGGCAGAGGTCGACGTCCACTCGGCCCTCTACTCGTTTGCGTTTCGCCCGCATGACTGGACCCGCACCCACGCCCGGCAGGCCGAGTTGCAGCGCTACCTCGAAGAGGTGGTAGACGAGTACGGGCTGAGGCCGCACTTCTGTTTCGGTACGACGGTGACCCAGGTCGAGTGGGACGAGTCCGCCGCAGGTTACGTGCTGGTGACCGCGGACGGCGAAACTCGGGCGTTCCGAGCGGTAATCAGCGCTGTCGGCATGCTCAACGTCCCGAATTATCCGACCTGGCCGGGGCTGGACGACTTCGCCGGGCCCAAACTGCACACCGCACGCTGGACGCCGATTGACCTGACCGGTAAACGGGTCGCCGTCGTTGGAACCGGATCCAGTGCGGTGCAGGTGGTTCCGGCGATCGCCGGTACGGCTCAACGGGTAACGCTGTTCCAGCGCGAGCCGGGGTGGGTGATGTACAAACCGGACCGCGATCTTTCCGTTGAGGATCGAGCCAGGTTGCGCCGGCCCTGGGTTCGGCGCCGGGAACGGCTGCGTCAGTTCTGGCTAATCGAGATCGGTCAGATGTTCGGTTCCCTGCATCGACCGGGCACCAGGATCAACAAACTGGCCGAGCGACGCGCCCGCTCCTACATCGCAAAGGTCTTCGCCGACCGTCCCGATCTCGCCGAGGCGGTCACCCCGAAATATCCCTACCCGGGTAAGCGCCCGGTGCTCACCAAGGACTTTTATCCAGCGCTGCTGCGCGACGACGTGGAACTCGTTCCCTTCGCCGTGCAATCCGTGACCACAACTGGCGTCGTGGATGTGCGAGGCGTGGAGCATTCTGCCGACGTCCTGATTATGGCGACCGGTTTCCAGCCGACTAACTATCTGGCGTCGTACCGCGTTGTCGGGCGCGGCGGGCAGACGTTGCAGGAGTTCTGGGACGGCGAACCGCAGGCATTCGCCGGCATCACGGTGCCGCATTTCCCGAACTTCTACATCCTCTACGGGCCCAACACCAACGGTGGCGAAATCGTCTCGGCGTTGGTCCTTCAGGCCGAGTTCGCGGTGCGGTCCATCAGACGGTTACGCAACGACTCCATCGCCGGTATCGAGGTTCGGCCCTCGTTCTACCGGCACTACAACCGATGGATTCAAGGCGCGATAGCCAAAACCGCCTGGGTGCAGTCGAACAACTACTATAAGACGCGGTCAGGCCGCGTGGTCACCCAATGGCCTTACGGTGCAGTCGTTTACCGGTTGCTGATCAAGTCGCTTGGCCGACTCTCGGAAGAAGTCATTCGGCGCCGCGGCATCGAAGCTCGGCATCGAGAATTGCTGGGGCTACGGTCAGCTCGCGGCTAGCCCGGTTGGTACGTCCGATCTGAGCCCGAATTGTCGTCTTCGACATAGGCCGAATCTGATCGAACGACGAACACGGGGTGGGTTCTAATTTGGTCAGGACCGGATACCTCGACTTGGCCACTAGTCGTTTCTCGGCAGCCAACATGCCACTCAATCACCCAATCGGTGGCGATTCGATGTCGAAGGTGATCGGTAGGTTTGCCGGCCCGCTGAGTCCACCGACCGGCTTCCAGGGCACGGGACCGGTTATGCGCGGGTTGCGGATTCGGCGGGTGCTGGTTTTCAGCGCTTCAGCGATCTCCAAACGAGCCAGGTTGGCTCCGAGGCAGTAGTGCGCGCCGGTACCGAAGTTCAATACTGGCGGTAAGCCCTGACGGGTGATATCGAATCGGTCGGGTTCGTCGTAGATTGCTGGATCACGGTTGGCCGTAACGGTATTGGCGAACACGATCGTGCCCTTGGGGAAGAGGACGCCACCGAGTTCGGCGTCCTCGGCTACGACCCGCAGTAGGGAGTTGGCGATGGGGGAATGGCGCATGGCTTCATCGACGGCGCGCATCGCCAGATCCGGGTTTTTGCGAAGTAGCTCCCATTGGTCCGGATGATCGCAGAGAACACCGATCGCGGCGGCCACCTGGTTGCGTGTGGTGTCGGTGCCCGCGAGCAGCATCGCCGCGGCAAGCATCCGCAACTCTTCGCCGGTGAGTCGTTCTCCATCGTGCTCGGCGCGGATCAGGTCGGAGAGTAAGTCGTCGGTCAGGGTGAGGCGACGACGCGCAACCATATCGTCGACGTAATCGTCGAGCTCATCCCATGCACGTACCACCTTCGGTAAGTCATCGCGGCTGAAGCCGAAGTTGAATGCGGCGAAGATGTCGTCTGCCCACAACGAAAACTGTTGCCAGTCTTCGCGGGGCGCGCCGAGCAGGGCACAGATGACAGGCACAGGGTAAGGCCGCGCTATCTCGGCTACCACCTCGCAGTAACCGCGACGACTGATGGGTTCGATGATGTCGTGGATGACATCGACAATTGTGGCATGCAGGCGTTGGACAGCGCGGGGGGTGAATGCTTTGGACACGACGCTGCGCACCCGCTGATGTTCGGCGCCCTCCATGCTCAGCAGCGAGTTCGCGACCCTGTCCCAGACGGGACCGGAGGTGATGCCTTGCACGGCAAGTGTGTATCCCCGCGGAATCTGGAAACGAGGGTCTCGCAGCAGGTTATGAACGAGTTCGTAGGAAAGTACTTCTGGTCCAAAGGGTCCCAGTGCGATCGGCGCTAATCGGTGGGCTGCCTCAAGTTTTCGGCGGACCTCTGTGGGTGTGGCGGTGGCGAGGTCGTACGCAATGGTCGGCAAGTCAGCCTCGAAGATGCTCGGAGCGTCGGTATTGATGGGCATTCGGTCTAGTCCTATCTGGGCGACTGCTTTACCGCAGTTACCAAAGAGCTCGCGGGCGCGGTATCGGTGAGATCAGGCGGTACGGGGCGACCAAAGCGTGCCATTTCGAGGCGGCTGTCCAATGATTCTGCGACCCAACCGTGGTTGGTAAGCCACGATGCGGTGTCGCTTGCGTCTTGGCTATTGATGAACGCCGTGACGTCAACATCGACGCCCAATGCGTTATCTATGTCGGCGGCTCCGTCTTTCCATCGTTCGAGGCGCTCGCTGCCGAAGTGTTTCGTGGAGTGGTGATAGACCTCCGCTGCCAACCGACTGGTGGGTGCACTCAATCGGGTTACCGTCCAGAAGAGTTCGTCGTGCTCACTGGACGATAGGTAGGGAAGCAGTCCCTCTACGAGCCAAGCGGTAGGCAGCGCCTCGTCCCATCCCGATTCCCTCAAAGCGTTTGGCCAGTCAGCATCGCGGAGGTCGATAGCTACCAGGTGACTGTCGGCGAGTGGGGTTGCGCCGTGCGCGTCGAGCGTGGATTGCTTGAATTTTTGTATTGCTGGCTGGTCGATTTCGTAAACGCGGACACCGGACAGGCAGGGGAGCCGGTACGCTCGTGCATCCAGGCCGGCTGCCAGGATCACGACTTGTTCGATTCCATCTGCGCTAGCTGATGCACAGAACTCGTCGAAGAAGACGGTCCGGGTGGCAACATACTCGCGACCAGCTATTGCCATTCGCCGCCCGATGTCGTCCTCGGGGCCCATCCAAGACAGGTCACCACGGGCCATTGCATTCCATCCAGGCTCGTTGACAGCCGCTACCAGAATCGCGGCGAATTCATCGCGCACGAGGGGGTCTTGTTGTGCAGTTTCAGCGGCGCGTTGGGCGGCCACCGCAAGTGCGGTCGATCCGAGATCGGTAGTGATGTCCCAACTTTGGCGCGCTTCCTTGTCGGATGCATCCGGCCGACGAACGTTGTTGTCTGTCATGGCCTCTGGTCGCGTTGCGCAGTGAATCGGCGAACGATTCGGATTTGTTGTCCGTCGCGTCCGGGTGCCCAGACCGCGACGACAGTAGCGGAGACCAGGACGACGATGCCCAACAACGAGAGCGACGATTGCATTGCTTGCAGGAAGGCGGCTTTCGCGTGGGTAGTCAGATCGTTTCCCGCGGGTCCGAGTTGCTTGGCAATCGTGAGTGCTTGGGCGAGCGAACCGAGCGCAGGTTCCTTGACCGTCTCGGGTAGCGACGTGACATTCTCTGCGAGTGCGCTGTGATATCCGGCGGCCAGGATTGAACCGGCGAGCGCGATGCCGAGGGCACCACCAAGCTCTCGCGTTGTGTCGTTGATCGCCGAGGCGACCCCTTGCTTGCTCAGTGGGACTGCGCCGGTAATGGCAGTGGTCGCGGGCGCGTTGCAAGCCATTCCGGTACTGAGGCCCAACATCGGCCACGCTAAATCGAGTATGTCGAGTTGGCGTCGACGAGCCGCATACACAACATGAGCTACCCCGGGTTTC
>NZ_JCALDY010000051.1:0-17733 GCF_059813095.1 Mycobacterium sp. NGS22 | reverse complement strand
ATGCTCATCCCGATGTACTTCCTGATCGGCGGGTTCGGCCAGGGCGCCGGACGCTCCCGCGCCGCGGTGAAGTTCTTGCTGTACAACCTGTTCGGCGGGCTGATCATGCTGGCCGCGGTGATCGGGTTGTACATCGTGACCGCGCAGCACGGGGGCGGCGGCACCTTCGACTTCCGCGAGATCGTCACCGGCGTGCAGTGGGGCCGCTACAGCAACGTCGACCCCGCGGTCTTCAAGGCGCTGTTCCTGGGATTCATGTTCGCGTTCGCGGTCAAGGCGCCGCTGTGGCCGTTCCACCGCTGGCTGCCCGACGCCGCGGTCGAGTCGACCCCGGCGACCGCGGTGTTGATCACGGCGGTGATGGACAAGGTCGGCACCTTCGGAATGCTGCGCTACTGCCTGCAGTTGTTCCCGGACGCCTCAACATATTTCCGGCCGGTGATCGTGACGCTGGCCATCATCGGGGTGATCTACGGCGCCATCGCGGCGATCGGTCAGACCGACATGATGCGCCTGATCGCCTACACCTCGATCTCACACTTCGGGTTCATCATCGCCGGCATCTTCGTGATGACCAGCCAAGGCCAGAGCGGGTCCACGCTCTACATGCTCAACCACGGCATCTCCACCGCGGCGGTGTTCCTGATCGCCGGCTTCCTGGTCTCCCGTCGCGGCAGCCGATTGATCGCCGACTACGGCGGCGTGCAGAAGGTGGCCCCGATCCTGGCGGGCACGTTCCTGGTGTCCTGCATGGCCACCCTCTCGCTACCCGGCCTGGCGCCGTTCGTCAGCGAATTCCTGGTCCTGCTGGGCACTTTCAACCGTTACTGGCTGGCCGCGGCGTTCGGCGTGACAGCGTTGGTGCTGGCGGCCATCTACATGCTGTGGCTGTATCAGCGGGTGATGACCGGTCCGGTGGCCGCGGGCAACGACAAGATCCGCGACCTGGCGGGCCGCGAAATGATCGTCGTCGCACCGCTTATCGCCCTGCTACTGGTGCTCGGGGTCTACCCCAAGCCGGTACTGGACGTCGTCAACCCCGCCGTCGACAACACCATGCGCACCATCGGCCAGCATGATCCCGCGCCCACCGTGCCCATGACCGGCGCAACCCGGCGAGCCGAAGGACCGCACCGATGATCAAGGCCCCGCACGTCGAATACTTCCTGCTGTCACCGATGTTCATCGTCTTCGGTGTGGCGATCGCCGGTGTGTTGATAGAGGCGTTCCTGCCACGGCGCATCCGCTACGGCGCCCAGGTGGCGCTCACCCTCGGCGGGCTCGTCGCGGCTCTCGTCGCCGTCGTCGCGGTGGCCAGGTCGATCCCCGCGTCCGGCCTCAGTGCGGTGGTCGACTCGATCGCCGTCGATCGACCGGCACTGTTCCTGCAAGGCACCGTGCTGTTGGTCGCGGTGTTGGCGGTCATCTTCATGGCCGAACGCAGCGCGCACGTCGCATCCAGAACCAAGGTCGCGGTGGCCGCCGGGCTGGATTCCTTTACCCCGCAGGCATCGTCGGTTCCCGGCAGCGACACCGAACGCGAAGCGGAGCGGGCCGGGGCCGCGCAGACCGAGCTGTTCCCCCTGGCAATGCTGTCGGTCGGCGGCATGATGGTGTTCCCCGCCTCCAACGACCTGCTGACGATGTTCGTCGCGCTGGAAGTGTTGTCGCTGCCGCTGTACCTGATGTGCGGGTTGGCCCGGCACCGCCGGCTGCTGTCCCAGGAATCGGCGCTGAAATACTTCCTGCTCGGGGCGTTCTCGTCGGCGTTCTTCCTCTACGGGGTGGCGTTGCTGTACGGGGCCACGGGCACGCTGACCCTGACCGGTATCCGCGATTCGCTTGCCGCGCAGAGCGATACGACGATGGCGTTGGCCGGCGTCGCGCTGTTGGCGGTGGGCCTGCTGTTCAAGGTCGGTGCCGTCCCGTTCCATTCCTGGATTCCCGACGTGTACCAGGGCGCCCCCACCCCGATCACCGGGTTCATGGCGGCGGCCACCAAGGTTGCCGCGTTCGGCGCGCTGGTGCGGGTCGTGTACGTCGCGTTGCCGCCGCTGCACGCCGACTGGCGGCCGGTGCTGTGGGGCATCTCGATCCTGACCATGGCCGTCGGCACCGTCACCGCGGTGAACCAGACCGACGTCAAGCGGATGCTGGCCTATTCCTCGGTCGCACACGTGGGTTTCATCCTCACCGGTGTGATCGCCGACAACTCCGCCGGCCTGTCGGCGACGTTGTTCTATCTGGTTGCCTACAGTTTCAGCACGGTCGGTGCGTTCGCGATCGTCGGGCTGATCCGGGACGCCGACGGGGTGGAGGACGCTTCGCTCGCCAACTGGGCCGGCCTCGGTCAACGCAGTCCCATTGTGGGCGTGATGCTTTCGATGTTCCTGCTGGCGTTCGCCGGCATCCCGTTGACAAGCGGGTTCATCAGCAAGTTCGCGGTGTTCCGGGCGGCCGCCGAGGGTGGCGCTGTGCCGTTGGTGATCATCGGTGTCATCTCCAGCGGCGTGGCCGCCTACTTCTACGTGCGGGTCATCGTGTCGATGTTCTTCACCGAGCCGACCGACCACACTCCTCAGGTCGCGGAGCCCGGCATTCTGAGCAAGATCGCCATCGCGGCATGTGCTCTGGTGACCGTCGCCTTGGGCGTCTTCCCGCAGCCGGTGCTCGACCTGGCCGCGCAGGCGGGCCAGTTGCTGCACTGATTCACGTAGGCCAGGCCGGACCCCGATCACCTGAACTCGTGAGCTCGGGCGATCGCCCCCACGGCCTGTACCCACAGACTCTAGGGTGCACGTCGGCGAATTTCCGGGCTTTCGTGATATTCGTTGCGGCGCAGCGCAACTGACTACGGCTGACCGAAGAATCCCGCTTGGTTGTCGCCGCGGTTGCCGACCCCGGAGCTGTCTTGGCCCAGGTTGAAGAATCCCGATGAGAGCGAACCGGAATTTCCGATGCCGGAACTGAACGTGAGGCCCGACAGGTTGATACCGGTGTTGTTGTCGCCGCTGTTGGTGAAACCGACGTTGTAAGTACCTGTGTTGAAATACCCGACCAGCGCGGTGCCGGCGTTCATGAACCCGGACGACGGCAATGCGGCGATCCCGTTGGCGTTCTGGAATCCGGTCACGTTGTCACCGGTGTTGAAGAATCCCGAACTGCCGGTGCCGGTATTGCCGAACCCGGAGGTCGTTCCGGGCTGGTTCAGGTTACTGCCGATGGCGGTGTTGACGTCGCCGGCATTGAACAGACCGGTATTGAGGTTGCCCGCGTTGCCGTAGCCGGTGTTGAGGCTGCCCGAGTTGAACGAGCCGGTGTTGCCGCCGCCGCCGAGTCCGGCGTTTCCGCCGGCGTTGAAGTCGCCGGTGTTGCTGGTGCCGGAGTTGCCCGAGCCTGCGTTGTAATGGCCGCCGTTTCCGATGCCCATGTTCTGGTTGCCACCATTGCCGACACCGAAGTTGTAGCTGCCCCCGTTGCCGACGCCGGTGTTGACCGAGCCACCGTTCCAGAAGCCGGTGTTGACGTCGCCCGCGTTGCCGAAACCGGTGTTGCCGTTGCCGGAGTTGAAGAACCCGAAGTTGCCGTCACCGGAGTTGAAGAAGCCGATGTTGTTGTTGCCCGAGTTTCCGAAGCCGAGGTTGCCGAGCCCCGTGTTCAAAGCACCGATACCGAACTGGTTATTACCGGTGAGCCCTATGCCGATGTTGTTATCGCCGAAATTGCCGAAACCGAAGTTGAAGTTTCCGTTGTTTCCGAATCCGACATTGCCGAAGCCGAGATTGCCGCTGCCGAGGTTGGAACCGCCGAGGTTGCCGTTGCCGAAGTTGGAGGAGCCGGAGTTGCCGCTGCCCAGGTTGTTGCTTCCGAAACGGTTACCCATGCCGAAGTTGCCGTCACCGAAGGAGTTACCGCTGCCCAAGTTGAAGATGCCGAAACTATTGCCGCTGCCGAAATTCGTGTGACCGATATTGCCGCTGCCCAGGTTGAAGTAGCCGAAGTTGCCGCTGCCCAGGTTCAGGTTGCCGATGTTGCCGCTACCGAGGTTGACATTGCCGAAGTTCCCGCTGCCCAGGTTGAAGTTGCCGATGTTGCCACCACCGAGGTTCCAGTCGCCGAAATTGCCCAGGCCGGTGTTGATGGCGGGCAGCCCGAATGCGGCCGGTGCGGACACTGCACTGACGATCGGGGCCAGCGGTCCCAGGTCGAGCAGGAACGCGGGCGTACTGGCCGGACCGAAGATCCCCGCCTGGCCGTCGCCGCGGTTGAAGGCTCCGGCGCTGCCGTTGCCCCAGTTCGACAGGCCGCTGCTGAAGCTGCCGGCGTGGCCGACACCCGAACCTCCGGTACCGGAAATCAGGATGCCGCTCGAGGCCGAGCCAGTGTTGAAGAAACCGACATTGTTGGTGCCCGCATTGTTGATGCCGACGTTGCCGTCACCGAAGTTATGGAACCCGGAGTTGTTGCTGGCACCGACGTTCTGGAAGCCAGACGAAAGATCACCGCTGTTGTAGAAGCCTGAGGTTCCAGTTCCGGTGTTGCCGAAGCCGGACGAAGTGACGCCCGCCGGCGTGATCGAGCTACCTAGGCCGGTGTTCAGGTCGCCCGAGTTGAGCAACCCGGTATTGGTCCAACCTGAATTGCCATACCCGGTGTTGAAGTAGCCCGAGTTGGCGCTGCCCGTATTTGCGTTACCGGTGTTGAACATGCCGGTATTCGATGATCCCGCGTTGCCGAGTCCCACGTTTCCACCGCCGGCATTACCGAGACCCATGTTGAAGTCACCCGCGTTACCCGGACCGAAGTTTTGGAAGCCGGCATTGCCGAAACTGGTGTTTAAGCTGCCCGCATTCCAGAAGCCGGTATTGATGTTTCCCGAGTTGCCGATGCCGAAGTTGCCGTCACCTGAGTTGAAGAAGCCGAAGTTGCCGTCACCAGAATTGAAGAAGCCGACATTGTTGTTGCCCGAGTTCCCGAACCCGAAGTTGGCGAGACCCGAGTTGAGCGCGCCGATGCCGATCAGGTTGTCGCCGGTGAGCCCGAAGCCGATGTTGTTGTTTCCGTTGTTGCCGAAGCCGAAGTTCAGGTTTCCGTTGTTGCCGAACCCGATATTGTTGAATCCCAGGTTGCCGCTACCCAGGTTGAAGGAACCCAAATTCCCGCTACCGTAATTCGTGCTACCGAGGTTCCCGCCAAGGATATTGCCGTTACCGGAGTTCCCGAAGCCGAAAATGTTGCCGAAACCGTTATTTCCAAAACCGAGGTTGGACTGGCCAATATTTCCGAGGCCCAGGTTGATGTAACCGTTGTTTCCGAAACCGAAGTTGTACGAACCGAAGTTTCCGCCGCCGAAGTTCAGGTTGCCAGTGTTTCCGCTACCCAGGTTGACACTGCCGAAGTTGCCGTTCCCCAGGTTGAAGTCGCCCAGGTTGCCCCCGCCAAGGTTCCACGTACCGATGTTGCCCAAGCCCGTGTTGATCGCCGGAATCGCCGCCGCCACCGCGGCTGCGGCTCCGGATGCGACCTGACCCAGAGCCGGCAAGCTCGTTACCCACGAAGCCAACTGCGACGCCGCCGCAGCCGCTCCGCTGTAGTAGCCCACCATCGCCGCGACGTCGGCGGCCCAGAACTCCTCGTAGATGCTCTCGGCGGCCGCGATTGCCGGCGCATTCTGGCCGAATAGGTTCGAGACCACCAACTGCACGAACGCATTTCGGTTCGCCGACACCGCCAATGGATGCACGGTCGCCGCCTGCGCGGCCTCGAATGCGCTCACCACGGCCTGGGCCGAACCGGCCGCTCCCACCGCTCGTGCCGCCGCCGCGGAGAGCCAACTCGCGTACGGAGCCGCCGCGGCAGCCATCTGCGCCGCCGCCGCACCCTGCCACGCCTGTCCAGCCAGACTCGAGGTCACCGACGCGAAAGATTGTGCCGCCGTTGCCAACTCCTCAGCCAAGCCGTTCCAGGCCGCTGCGGCCTCCAACATCGGCGCGGATCCCGCACCGGCGAAAATCCGCAACGAATTGATCTCCGGCGGCAATACGAAGAAACTCATGACCGATGTCCCCCTTCAACGGGCGAATGCAGCAGGCGAGCGAAGTGATCGCGGTCAACGCGAACACCATGAAGACTCTAGGAAAGTCGAAGGCGGGATATCGGGAATTCGGCAAATTGTTTCCGCACGCGAATCAATGGAATCTCGTCGTGCGGGTACGTCCACACCGCTTCGCTTCATGGACGAGTGCACAATGCCTGCCGCCTGACCGGCGTCAAACGAACCGGACCCTTGAAGTTGATGTTCGGTTGTGGGCGACCGCCTTTTGTTCCGCGGTGGAGCGTACTAGAACCTTTGTAATTGCAATTATTTGATACCAGCGGTGTGTCCAAACAGGAGCTGGAGCGGGAAAAGGCGGCTAGCAAATTACTCCGCATGAGGTGCCGGAGCACCGGCGCTGGCTGAACATCGGCGCCGCCTGTCTGGCGCCAACATCCTGCCCCCGGCCGGTCTCAATTCAGAAATGGCCGGGTAGCCACCACGTAGATCGCCAAAACCGCGAGCGGAGCCAATAGCGGCAACCACGGCAGTTGCAGCGGAAACGACGTCGCGACCAAGCCGACGAAGGTGAACCCGACTGCACCGACGAGCGTCGCCGGCGATGTGGCCAGATGACGGCTCAGCAGGTAACCCGCCGCACACAGCCCGGACAGCGCGGCGAATACCTGCGGGGTATCGGCGCCGACGATGACCGCTACCGTCAGCAGCACGGAAATCGTTGCGGCCGAGCGATTTATCGTTCCCGCTCCCACTGCCAGCACCGCCGTCGCCGCCAACACCAGCACCGGTCCGTGCGAGCCGGCGGCAGCCAATCCCACCATCAGCAAGCCGAACGCCGCGGAAACAATGCTCTGTGCGCGCGACGGCATCTTCAGTGCCTGCCCTGCAGTTGACGCCGGATCCGGCGGCGGCGGTCGGGCAGCCCGCCCAAGGACTGTTCCAGCGAGCGATCCCCGGGCCAGGACAGCACATCCACACCAACGGTGGCCATGTCGCGGTACATCGCCGAACGTTGCAACGTCCACATCTTGTCCACCAGCGGATCGAGTTCACCTTCGAACGGTGAGCCGTCGAGGACGTCCACGGCCACCACCACATGACCGCGCCGGCGCAGATCGATGAGCGCCAAAGCGAATTCGGTGTCGAGCAGGGTGGAGAACGCGAACACGATCGCACCCGCCGGGACGGCGGCGCGGGGCGCCAATGTGCCCGTGGCGTTGTCGAACTGCTCACCGGCACCGAGCACGGTATCCAGCACCCGGTAGAACTGCCGTTGCCCGATGTCGGCGCCCAGCCAGCGCGGGCGATTGCCGCCCAGCGCGACGATCCCGGCCCGGTCTCCGTTACGCAGCGCCGTCTGCACCACTTGGGCGGCGCCGCGCACCACGCGCTCGGTGGCCTCGGTCGCGGGTCCCGCCGGCTGGCGATACGTGTCGATGAGCACTACCACGTCAGCCGCGCGGTCGGTCAGCCGTTGCGTGACATGCAGTCGGCCCCGGCGTGCGCTGACCGCCCAATTCACCGCGCGCAGTTGATCTCCGGGAACGTAAGGGCGGATGTCGGCGTATTCGACGCCCGGACCGACATGGCGGGTGAGATGGGCACCCAACCGATCGAGCAGCTCGGTCTGCGGAATCGATGTCGATTGCGGCGGTGTCAGCGGGAAGACGATGACGGCGGAGACGTCAGCGGTCCCGGTCCCCCGCACCAGACCACCGCGCGCCACCACGTCCACGCGAACCGTGATCGGATAGCGCCCCCACCGATGGGTGACCGCGGTCACCGATTTTCCCTGGCCGCCATCCACCACATCGAGTTGCATGCCAGGTAGCGCCGATACCGTCAGGGCTGTGACCGCGTCCTCGGAATCCGTTGTGCTCCAGACCGTTATCTTTGCGTCTTCACCCTCGAAGCACCGTTGGGTATCCGGGTCCGCGTGTACCTGCACGTTCGGGGCCGGCCGCTGCCAACCCAGCGAGCACAGCACCCCGAGCAGCGGTGCGACGAAAGCGATCAACTGCCAGCGCCCGCTGATCACGGCGACCGCCAGCGCCACTCCGGCGCCGGTGGCGATCGCAAGGGTCAATTGCGAAGCACGCCAGCGCAACTCGACTTCCCGAGTCTGGATCACACCGATCCACCGTTGGCCCGCGGAACCGGCAACCGCCGCAGTAGTTCGCCTACCACGTCAGCGCCCTGGATCTTGCGCACCCACATCTCCGGACGCAGCGTGATGCGGTGTGCGACAGCGGCGGTGGCGAGAGCCTTGACGTCTTCGGGGATCACGTAGTCGCGACCGAGCAGCAGCGCACGGGCGCGGGCGAGTTGTACCAGGTCCAGTTCGGCACGCGGGCTGGCCCCGACGGAAACCTGCGGGTGGTGCCGGGTCGCGGTGGCCAGCGAGACGACGTAGCGCAGAACGTCCTCGTGCACCGTGACCTGCTCGACCGATTCGCGCATCGCCAGCAGATCGTGTGCGTCGACCACTTGGTTCACCGTCGGCTGCGCCGAACCGCGATCCAGCCGTCGGCGCAGCATCGCCGCCTCGTCCTGCTCGGAGAGGTAACGCAGTTCCAGCCGGATCGAGAACCGGTCCAGTTGCGCTTCCGGCAACGGATAGGTGCCTTCGTACTCGATCGGATTGTCGGTGGCCAGGACGATGAACGGCGTGGGCAGCCGGTGGGTTTGGCCGTCGATGCTGACCTGTCCCTCGGCCATCGCCTCGAGCAGGGCGGCCTGCGTCTTGGGCGGGGTGCGGTTGATCTCGTCGGCGAGCAGCAGGTTGGTGAAGATCGGTCCGCGGCGGAAATCGAAACGGCCGGACTGCATGTCGTAGATGGTCGAGCCGAGCAGGTCGGCCGGCAGCAGATCCGGGGTGAACTGCACGCGGGTGAACTCCAGCCCCAGCGCCGAGGCGAACGAACGCGCGATCAACGTCTTGCCCAGCCCGGGTAGGTCTTCGATCAGGACGTGACCGCCGGCCAGGACTGCGGTCAAGATGAGCGTCAACGCCGGCCGCTTGCCTACCACGACGCGTTCGATCTCGTCGAGTACCGCCTCGCAATTGGCGGTGGTTGTCGCCGCGGGCATCGTCATACTTGCTCCAACCTTCGCAGGATCTCTTCGAGCGCCTCGCGACCGGGTCCCGATTGTCGGTGGCTGTCGGCATTCCCGACGTTGTTGGGATCGACCCATTCCCAAAGCTGCGGGCCGAACAGCATCTCGCCGGTTGCGCTATACGCCGTGGGATCCTTGGCGTGTCGTTGGCCGGTGGCCATTTGGTAGCGACGGGCGAGCATCGGGCGCAGGTGGCGGTCCCAGTCTGCGCGGGTGGACTCCGACCAGCGGATCGTCGTCTCGGTGTTGGACAACCAGCGGCGCAGCCCGTCCCCGGGATCGTCGGAGTCCGGTTCGGCGACAGGCTCGTTCGGGTGCCCGAGGACCCTGCGGATGTTGAGCAGGACCAAGGCCGCGCCAATTCCCGTCGCGGCGAGCACGAAACCACGATCGCGCACGATCAGGGCGAGTGCCTCGATTCCCAGGATGAGTAAAACGCCGGTTACCACAAGCCTTTTCATGCCCGCAGACCCGATCGAGGTGTTATCTCGTCGAGCACCAACTCCAGTAGCCGGACCGCGGTCTCACGGTGCCCTTCGTCCATCACGTGCGGACTGAACCGCGCTTCCTCGAACAGGTTCACCAGTTGCATCGCGTTGTCGGCACGCAGCGCATGGTGTTCGACGGCACGAGCCAGCACTTCGGTCGGAGTGTCGAACGCCTGGGGGACTGCGCCGGGCACGTTGGCCAATTCGCGTTCCATTGCCGCGTAGCAGGCGATGATCGCTTCGCGTGGTTCGCGGCTGAGATCTGCCATCTCGGCCAGTCCGACTTCTGCTGCGCGCAACAATGTTTCGGAGGCATTCTCCGGCGGCCGGGGTTCGGCGGCGTCGCCGTCGCGGACGGTGTCAACCGGTGCGACTCCTCGCCGTCGGGAAGCGACCGCACTGCCGACGAACAACATCAGCAGCACCGGCACGGTCG
The DNA here is from genome assembly GCF_059813095.1 of Mycobacterium sp. NGS22. Lineage (NCBI taxonomy): Bacteria > Bacillati > Actinomycetota > Actinomycetes > Mycobacteriales > Mycobacteriaceae > Mycobacterium > Mycobacterium sp. NGS22. Next base: position 7,637 of record NZ_JCALDY010000051.1, on the reverse strand, counting down.
CAAGCAGGATGCCGAGCATGTCGCCGCTGTTCTTGTGCTGTGGATGTTGCTTGACCGGCGGGTTGGTGCCCGGACTGCCCGTCGTCGGGACATTCTTCGGTTGCGTCACTTCCAGTCCCACATCGGGCGGGGTGAAGAGGCGGGAAAGCACGATCGCGAGCACTAACCAGGCCACGATCACCGCGAGTGCGATCAGCACTATTCGCCAACTGGGCCGGGCGGTGTCCTTGCCCAGCATTTCCGACAGGTCGACGGTGCTGGGTGCGGCGGTGCGCGGGTCGCGCAGGCGGGCGATGATCGAGAACGCCAGCAGGCCGACCGTGGCTGCGATTGCCGCCGCGAGGAACATCAGCGCCGCGGGACTTCCGCCGGCTTCCCTCAGGCGCGTTCCGTGCTGGGCGGGCAGGTATCCGCGCAGTGCCGCGGCGACCACGATCAGCAGGGCGATCACCGTGAGGACGCGTCCCGTGGGCTTGTCGACTCGCCCCATAGCCCGAAGGCTAACCGCGACGAGACGCCGGGGTCCAGAGCGGTCGCCGACCAGAGTTCCTGGTGGGGTGCCGGCCGCAGACATCGGTGGTATAGTCGAACATATGTTCGAAGCACCGGTTTAAGTGATGGCGACCAGCAGGTCTTGGAGGCCGAGCTGATCGCGCGGATCACTGCGCTTGAACTCGGCAAGAGCGCTGCGGCCGCCGAACAGGCCCGCCTCACCGCCGCGCTGGCGACGTGTCGCCGCAGCGCCGAGGCCGCCGCCGGTGTACCTGCCCGCAAACAGGGCCGCGGGCTGGCCAGCGAGATCGCGCTGGCTCGCCACGACTCACCGGTTCGGGGCAGCCGGCATCTGGGTTTTGCCCACGCGTTGGTGCACGAAATGCCCCATACCCTGGCCGCCCTGGAGGCTGGGGCGCTCTCGGAGTGGCGGGCCACTCTGATCGTGCGCGAATCAGCCTGCCTGGACGTCGAGGACCGGCGCACCCTGGACCGCGAAATGTGTTCCGATCAGGCCGATTTGGACGGTCTGGGTGATCGGAAGATAGTGGCGGCGGCCAAAGCCATCGCCTATCGGCTCGATCCGCGCGCGGTGGTCGACCGCGCCGCAAACGCCGAGGCCGACCGCACCGTGACGATCCGGCCCGCACCCGACACCATGGTCTGCGTCAGCGCTCTCTTGCCGGTCGCCAAAGGCGTCGGGGTCTATGCCGCACTGCGCCGCGCCGCCGACACCACCTTCGACGGCCGGTCCCGAGGTCAGGTCATGGCCGACACTCTCATGGAGCGCGTCACCGGAAGTCCTGCCGAGGTACGGGCCCCGGTCGCCGTCAACCTGGTGATGTCCGACGAGACATTGCTCGGCGACGGCGCCGCGGCGGCGCACCTGGACGGCTATGGGCCGATCCCGGCCGCGGTGGCTCGCAGCCTGCAGCGAAATCGAAGCCGCCATCACCGTCACACTGATCGACCGACATGCCGCCTAACACGTCAGACCTTGAACGGGGTGAAGCTGCCGTCGAGCACCTGGTGGTGACCGATGGTGCGTCCGGTGATCACGCGCGGGTCGACATGCGTCAATTGCACTGCGGCCTGGGCGAATTCGTCAGCCGAGCTGACGTCGTCGAAGTCGCGCGCGTAGTAGGACAGGCCGGGGGTCATGATCGGTTTGGACGGCGCCAGCGCGTTGACCGCGATGTTGTAGTCGGCGAGGTCGAAAGCCGCACACTGGGTCAGGTGTTCGAGCGCAGCCTTGGACCCGCCGTATCCAGGGAGCACTCCGACGCCGCGGTCGGAATAGGGGCCATCGCCGGGCAGCCGCGACGCGATCGAGGTGATGTTGACGATCGAGCCGCCGCCGGCGTTGATCATGTCCGGGCTGACCAATTGCATCAGTTCGTACGCCGCAAAGATCGAGATCTCGAAGTGCCGGCGATAGGCCGCCAACGGGACACTGACGAAGCCCGGCCAGTCGGGCTTGGTGTTGGGTGCTTTGGCGCGACGCTGCGCACCCGGTCGCCCCGGTGCGGTGAAGGCCGCGTTGTTGACCAGCGTGGTGATGGGCCCCAAGGCTTCCCGCGCCTCGGAGACCAGGCGGGCGACATCGTCGCGGTCGGTCAGGTCGGCGCGCACGGCCACCGCACGGCCGCCGGACGACTCGATCTCGGCGACCGTCTCGCCGATCGTTCCGGGCAGGCGCTCGTCCCAGACCTCCTCGGTGCGACCGACGACGGCCACCGCAGCGCCGTCGGCCGCCAGGGCCACGGCTATCGCCCGGCCCAGCCCGCGGCTGGCGCCCGTGACGATCGCCGTCACCTGTTGACTCCGTGCACGACGATGGCGGTCGTCTGGTCCACCCAGGCGTCGTCGAGTTCGGGGTACAACAACATTCGCAGCATCGTGGCTCCCCCTATCAACTCGATGAGACGGCCCGGTTCGACGTCCGGGTGCGCCTCTCCACGCTCAACCGCCTCACGCAGCCGGACCCGGACCGCGTCGAACAGGCCGGCGAAACGTGCCATCACGCGGGCGTTCAACGACGGGTCGGCGGTCATGTCCGCAAGAAGTCCCGGCAATGCGGCGCGCACGACAGGAGTCGTGAAAATGTCGCGCGTCGCCTCGATCATCATCCGGATGTCGGCGGCGAAGTCGCCGGCCGGGGTTTCCAACGCTGTCGGCGCGACCGGGAAGGCGGCCTCGTGAACCAACTCGGCTTTACTCGACCACCGCCGATAGAGTGCCGACTTGGTGGTCCCGGCCCGCTCGGCGACCGCGGCCAGGCTCAGGTTCGAATATCCGATCTGCACAAGCAGTTCCGACGTCGCCGCCAAGATGGCCGAGTCGATGCGCGGATCCCGCGGCCGGCCGGCGCCGGAGGCCTTGTCAAGGGATGGCACGTCTGCTTTCATAACGCTACCTACCGTATCGTAATTATCTCGCGAAGGAAGCATTCCGTGGCCAATGAACCGGCGGTCGAAGATGTCGGCCGCATGCAACGCTCGAGCCGCGACACCACGACCGTTCCGCAGCTGCTGTCGCAGTGGCTGTCGACGAAATTGCCCACGGCACCGGAGATAACCGTAGAAAGCGGCGTCGACTCCACCGGAATGTCATCGGAGACGATCATCCTGACCGCCCGCTGGGACGGGCAGGAACAGAAGCTAGTGGCCCGGGTCGCCCCCACCAACGAAGACGTTCCGGTGTTTCCGACCTATCGCCTCGATCACCAATTCGAGGTCATTCGCCAAGTCGGCGAGCTGACCGACGTGCCGGTCCCGCAGGTGCGCTGGATCGAGAACACCGGCGAGGTGCTCGGTGCGCCGTTCTTTCTGATGGATTACGTCGAGGGCGTGGTCCCGCCCGATGTGATGCCGTATACGTTCGGCGGGAACTGGTTCGCCGACGCGCCGGTCGAGCAACAACGGAAGCTGCAGGACGCGTCGGTAGGGATTCTGGCGACCCTGCACTCGATCCCCGACGCGGAGAAGACATTTGGTTTCCTCGCCGAGGGACTGACCGGTGACACCGCGCTGCGCAGGCATTTCAACTGGGTCAAGTCCTGGTACGACTTCGCCGTCCCCGACATCGGGCGTTCGCCGTTGGTGGAGCGCAGTCTCCAATGGCTGCAAGCCAATTGGCCCGCCGGAGCCGACCAGCGCGAGCCCGTCCTGCTGTGGGGGGACGCCCGGGTGGGCAACGTGCTGTACCGCGACTTCGCCCCGGTGGCGGTGCTGGACTGGGAAATGGTGACGTTGGGTCCACGTGAACTCGACGTGGCGTGGATGATATTCGCGCACAAGGTGTTCGAGGAACTTGCCGGGTTGGCGACGCTGCCGGGACTGCCGCAGGTGATGCGCGAGGAAGACGTGCGCGACACCTATCGAGGGCTCACCGGCGTGCAACTCGACGACCTGCAGTGGTTCTACGTGTATTGCGGCATCATGTGGGCCTGCGTCTTCATGCGCACCGGAGCGCGGCGCATTCACTTCGGCGAAACCGAGAAACCCGACGAGGTGGAGTCGCTGTTCTATCACGCCGGTTTGATGAAACGCCTTATCGGAGAGGAGCAATAATGCTCGGCCCACTCGACGAATACCCGGTACACCAGGTCCCGCAGCCGATCGCGTGGCCGGGCTCCTCGGACCGCAACTTCTACGACCGTTCCTACTTCAACGCCCACGACCGCACCGGCGATATCTTCGTGATCACCGGCATCGGCTACTACCCCAACCTCGGGGTCAAGGACGCCTTCCTGCTCGTCCGCCGCGGCGACACTCAAACCGCGGTGCACGTTTCGGACGCCATCGATCAGGACCGGCTGCACCAGCACGTCAACGGCTACCGGGTCGAGGTCATCGAGCCGCTACGCAAGATTCGGATCGTGCTCGACGAAACAGAAGGCGTCGCAGCCGATCTCACCTGGGAAGGCCTGTTCGACGTCGTGCAGGAGCAGCCACACATCCTGCGGACCGGTAACCGGGTGACGCTGCATGCCCAACGGTTCGCGCAGCTGGGCAGCTGGAGCGGGCACCTGGCGATCGACGGCGAAACCATCGATGTCGACCCGGCGACCTGGATCGGCAGCCGCGACCGGTCCTGGGGTATCCGCCCGATCGGGGAGGCCGAGCCGGCCGGCCGGCCGGCCGACCCGCCGTTCGAGGGCATGTGGTGGCTCTATGTCCCGATGGCGTTCGAGGACTTCGCGATCGTGCTGATCATCCAGGAGGAGCCGAACGGGTTCCGCTCGCTCAACGACTGCACCCGGGTCTGGCGCGACGGACGGGTCGAGCAGCTGGGCTGGCCGCGGGTCAAGATCCACTACCGTTCCGGCACCCGCATCCCGACCGGGGCGACCATCGACGCCACCGCCTGCGACGGCACCCCCGTCCATTTCGACGTCGAGTCCAAACTGCCGGTGCCGATTCACGTCGGCGGCGGGTACGGCGGCGACTCGGACTGGCTGCACGGCACCTGGAAGGGCGAGAAGTTCGTCGAGCGCCTGACCTACGACATGACCGACGCGGCCATCATCGGGCGGTCCGGATTCGGCGTCATCGACCACGTGGGGCGCGCGGTATGCCGGGAGGGCGACGCGGACCCGGTGGAAGGTTGGGGTCTGTACGAGCACGGGGCACTGGGCCGCCACGACCCGTCGGGATTCGCCGACTGGTTGACGGTCGCTCCCTGACGTGCGGTTCACTGACAGACGTGACGAACCCGGCGTGGAATGTCGACGTTGTCGTGGTGGGCGCCGGCTTCGCCGGGTTGACCGCAGGCCGCGAGCTGACCCGGCAGGGGCACGACGTGCTGGTGTTGGAGGGCCGAGACCGCGTCGGGGGCCGCTCGTTCACCGGCACGGTCGCGGGACTGCCGATCGACCGGGGCGGTTCGTTCGTCGGCCCCACCCAGGATGCCGTGCTGGCGTTGATCGACGAACTCGGGCTGCCGACGGTGCCGACCTATCACGACGGCAACAACGTGATCCACTGGCGCGGCGCGGCGCGCGCATACAGCGGAACCATTCCCCGGCTCTCGCTGATCGGCCTGCTCGATATCGCCCGCCTGCAATGGCAGTTCGAGCGGATCTCCCGCACGGTTCCCGTCACGTCGCCGTGGACGGCAAGACAGGCCGGGCAGTTGGACAGTGTGTCCCTCGGTCAGTGGCTACGCGCGGTACGTGCCACCGAATCCTCGCAGGATCTGATGGCGATCATGACCCGGGTCACCTGGGGCTGTGAACCCGACGACGTATCCATGCTGCACGCGGCCCGGTACGTACGCGCGGCCGGCGGCCTGAACCGACTGCTGGACACCGAAAACGGCGCACAGCAGGACCTCATCCCCGGCGGCACGCAGCAGATCGCCGACCGGGCGGCCGCCGAACTCGGCGATCGAGTGGTGCTGGACGCACCGGTGCGGCGCATCGAACGGCACGGCTCGGGTGTGACCGTCACCAGCGACCAGGGTCAGGCCGAGGCAGGGTTCGTCATCGTCGCGATCCCACCCGCCCATCGCGCCGCGATCGAATTCACTCCCCCGCTGCCCCCCGAATACACCGAGCTCGCCGAGCATTGGCCGCAGGGCCGACTCAGCAAGGCGTATGCGGCCTACGAGACGCCGTTCTGGCGGGCCAGGGGATTTTCCGGTTCGGCGCTGCTCGACAAGGGCCCGGTGTTCATCACCTTCGATGTCAGCCCGCAAGACGGGCCCGGCATCCTGTTGGGCTTCGTCGACCCGCGCGCGTTCGACTCGCTCACCTTCGAGCAGCGTCGCGGTGATGCGCTGCGGTGCTTCGCCTCGCTGTACGGCGACGAAGCTCTGACACCCATCGACTACACCGATTTCCGTTGGGGGACCGAGGAATTCGCACCGGGCGGCCCTACCGCGGCGGTGCCGCCGGGATCCTGGACGAAGTACGGTCGAGTGCTGCGCAAGCCCGTCGGCCCGATCCACTGGGCGGGCACCGAGACGGCCGACGAATGGACCGGCTATTTCGACGGAGCCGTGCGGTCCGGGCGGCGTGCGGCCGCCGAGGTGGCCGCGCTGCTATGAGCTGATCAGACGGATCCGGTCGTGCCGGGCCCGCACCGACTCGGCGAGCCCGCGCAGCTGCTGATTCACCGCTTCGGGCTGTTCCAGCATCGAGCAGTGCCCGCCGGGCAGCTCGACGAGACCCACTACGTTGGGGGCGGCGCCGGCGATCTTGCGCGACTGGCTGATCGGTGTCAGCCGGTCGCGCTTGCTGCCGATGACCAGCGTCGGCACCGTGAGCCCGTCCAGGCTCAGGTGGCGCGAACCCATCTCGTCGATGAGCATCCGCGCGCAGCCGCCGCGCCCGGCGGGCAACGTCTGGGCGAACAACTCGTAGACCAACTCGACGACGCCGGGGTCCGCCTCGGCCCCGGTCGCCATCAGCGCGACCATGTATTGGCTGGGTATCCGGACCGCGCTGGGCAGCGGCAACCCGCCGATGGCGTTGATCAGCGTTCTACCGGCGATCACGCGGACCGGGGACAGTCCCCGCGGTACCGACAGCAGCTTGATCTGGCGCAGCAGGTCACCGCTGGCCGTGTTGATCAGCGCGACGGCGTCGGCGCGTCGAGCGACCTTGTGGCGGTAACGCTGCGACCAGGCTTGGATGGTCATCCCGCCCATCGAGTGCCCGGCGATCAACGCGCGCTCGTGCGGGGCCAGCGTCGCCTCCAACACGCAATCCAGGTCCGACGCAAGGTGTTTGAGGCTGTAACCGCCGCGGCGCGGCAGGCCGCTGCGACCGTGTCCACGGTGGTCGAAGGCGATCACCCGGTATTCGCCTGCCAGATCGGCGATCTGGAAAGCCCAGGCGCGAATGGCGCAGACGAAGCCGTGCGTCAGGACGATCGGGTAGCCGTCCGGCGGACCGAATACTTGGGCGTGCAAGGGGGTTCCGTCGGCGGCGCGGACCGTCATGGCGCGGCCCGGTGGCATCAGTTCGGCCAGCGCACTGGACTTTCGAGCACTCATCGCCGCTCCCCCCTTGGCCGCGGCTCCGTTGCCGCCCTCCGGTTCAGCGAGTTTACCTGACCGTAATGTGCGGTCTGTCACATTCGCAGAACACGATCGGGTAACGGCCACGCAGGCGTGTGAGACCCTCTCGTGTCCCAGCT
>NZ_JCALDY010000050.1:0-18094 GCF_059813095.1 Mycobacterium sp. NGS22 | reverse complement strand
TCGGCAACGCCCAGACCGGGTTCGGCGGCTTCAACTCCGGCACCGGCAACTTCGGCCTGTTCAACTCCGGCACCAACAACGTCGGCTTCTTCAACTCCGGCGAGGGCAACTGGGGCATCGGGAACTCCGGCCGCTTCAACACCGGCATCGGCAACACCGGTCTGGTCAACTCGGGCTTCTTCAACACCGGCCTGGTCAACACCGGAATCGGAAACTCGGGCAACTACAACACCGGCTTCTTCAACACCGGCAACACCAACACCGGCGCGTTCAACCCGGGCAGCTACAACACCGGCAGCTTCAACCCCGGCGACTACAACTCCGGTGACTTCAACGTCGGCAACTCCAATACCGGATGGGCCAACTACGGCAACTTCAACACCGGCGCCTTCAACGGCGGCAACTACAGCAACGGGTTCTTCTGGCGAGGCGACTATCAGGGTCTGGGCGGCTTCGCCTACCAGACCACCATCCCGGGCATCCCGTGGGACTACAACCTGGCCGCCGACATCCAGATCCCGATCCAAGGCACCATCAACGCCATCACCCAGGACATGTTCACCATCTCGCAGTTCGAGATACCGATCAGCCTGGAGATCACCGTCTGCTTCCTCTACATCCCGTTCGTGGGATGCGTCCTGAGCGGCACGCTGCCGGCGATCCCCATCACCACCGAAACCCTGGGCCCCTTCACCATCGACCCGTCGGTGCTCAACCCGGAGACGCCACTGGTCTTCAACTTCGAAAACCCGATCAACATGCTCGGCAACGGGCTGGTCGGGCCGTTCACGTTCGGCTTCGAGTGGCGCGGCAGCCCCGGCTTCTTCAACTCCGGCAGCGCCCCGTCGTCGGGCTTCTTCAACTCCGGGGCGGGCGGCGCATCGGGCATGCTCAACGCCGCCAACGGCGCGGTGTCGGGCATCGGCAACGTGTTCAGCCAGGTGTCCGGGATGTTCAACAGCGGCGGCGTGAATGTCTCCGGTCTGCAGAACGTCGGCGCCTTCGAATCGGGCTGGGCGAACCTGGGCAACTTCATGTCCGGCTTCTACAACACCAGCATGCTCGACCTGATGACTCAGGCGTTCGTGTCCGGTGTCGGGAACTTCGGCAGCGAGTTGGCGGGATTCTTCGGGGACAACACGCCCTGACGCCTCTAGCGGCGGGGTTGCCAGACGACCAGCGCCCGGCTCTTGGGCACCACCGCGACCTCGCGACGCTGGTTGGCCCGCAACACCGCCACTTCCTCGGCCAACTCCGAGAGCCGCGACTGCAGCGCGTCGACCTGGTTGGTCAGCTCGATGATGCGTTTGATGCCGGCGAGGTTGACGCCCTCGTCCTGGGACAGTCGCTGCACCTCACGCAGCAGGTCCACGTCGTGCTCGGAGTACCGACGTCCGCCGCCGGCGGTGCGCTGCGGCCGGACCAGGCCGAGCCGGTCGTAGGTGCGCAACGTCTGCGCATGCATACCGGCCAGCTCGGCGGCCACCGAGATCAAGAACGTGCGCGACGATTCCCGGTCGGGGTTCTTCGAGTTCATGGTCGATTCCCTGCCCATCCGGCTCTGGGGTCGAACCCGCTGGACCGCTCGGCCGCCGCGTAGGCTTCCAGCGCCTCCTGCGCGGCACCTTCCAGATTCGACGGGACCGCGACCTTCACGGTGACCAGCAGGTCGCCGCTGCCACCGCTGCGCTTGGGCACACCCCGGCCACGCACCCGCAGGATGCGGCCGTCGGCGGTGCCCTTGGGCACCCGGACGCCGACCTTGCCGTCCAGCGTGGGCACCGAAAGCGTTGAGCCCAAAGCCAATTCGGTGAAGCTGACGGGTACGGTCACGGTCAGGTCGTCGCCGTCGCGGCCGAAGACCTTGTCCGGCCGCACATGCACGGTCACGTACAGGTCACCGGACGGAGCGCCCCGCAACCCGGCTTCGCCCTGCCCGGCCAGCCGGATGCGCTGACCGTCGTCGACGCCGGGTGGGATGCGCACGTTGATGGTGCGGGTCCGAGTCGTGACCCCGGTGCCTTTGCACTCCTCGCACGGGTGCTCGATGATCGAGCCGCTGCCCCGGCATTCGGTGCACGGCTCGGAGAAGCCGAACGCACCCTGGTTGCGGTTGATGACGCCGGCGCCGTTGCAGTTCGGACACACCTTCGGGCTGGTGCCCGGGCGTGCGCCGCTGCCGTGGCAGTTGGTGCACGGGGCCGGGCTGGTCAACCGCAGCGGCATCGCGACGCCCCTGGCGGCCTCGACGAAATCCAGTTCCGTCTCGGTCTCCAGGTCCTTGCCGCGCCGGGGCCGGCTGGGACGGGTGCTGCCACCCCGCCCGAACAGGCCGCCGAACAGGTCGCCGATGTTGGCGCCGCCGGACCGGCCGGCGGCGTCGAACAAGTCGTTCAGATTGAACTCGGCGCCGTCCCCGCCTCCGCCGAAGCCGCCGAACCCACCCGTGTCGAACCGACGGCCACCGAAGCCTCCGCCGGCGAACAGCCGGCGGGTCTCGTCGTATTCCTTGCGCTTGGCTTCGTCGGACAGAACGCTGTAGGCCTCCGAGACCGCCTTGAACCGCTCGGCCCCGGCGGGGTTCTTGTCCGGATGCAGATCCGAAGCCAACTTGCGGTAGGCCGTCTTGATCTCTTTGGCATCGGCATCGGAGGAGACGCCAAGCTCCTTGTAGAAGTCCTTCTCGACCCACTCACGCTGAGCCATGTCGCGTCACCTCCTTACCTTCGTATCGATTCTGTCCTAAACACCGGAGTCGTCGGCGTTATCGCTCGTGTCGGCAGGTCCGGTTTCCGAACCCGCGCCGGCGACGGTGTCGACGACGCCGACCATGGCGTGCCGCAGCACCTGTTCGCCGAGCAGGTAGCCCTGCCTCATGACGGTGCCGATCACCGGCTTGGAACCCGGTCCGCCGTCGCCTTCGTGCTGCACGGCTTCATGCAGTGCGGGGTCGAAGTCCTCGCCCTCGGCCCCGAACGCGGTCAGGCCCAACCCGCCCAGCACGCCCGTCAGCTTGTCGGCGACCGCCTTCATCGGACCCGACTCCAGGTCGCCGTGCTGCCGTGCGCGGTCGAGATCGTCGAGGATGCCCAGGAATTGACCGACCACGTCGGCCTTGGCCCGGTCCTTCGCGGCCTGCTGGTCGCGCAGCGCCCGCTTGCGGTAGTTGGCGAAGTCGGCCTGCACGCGCTGCAGGTCCTGGAGCAACTCGGCCGCCTTGTCGGCTTCCTCCGGGCTCTCGCCGGCGAAGGCACCCCCTCCCGGTGCTGGACCGGGAGGGGCCTGCCGTACTTCACCTGTCTCGGGATCGATCCGCCGTCTGTCGGTGACCGTCACCGGTTCTTGTGCGTGGTTTTGAGTTCCGTCGCTCACTGGCGCCGCTCCTCCTCATCACTCCGTTCTGCATCGTCGCGGCGCGCGCTCACTGGCGCCGCTCCTGGTCGTCGTCGACCACCTCCGCGTCCACCACGTCGTCGGCCCCCGCGGTCTGGTCGAAACCACCACCGGGCTGACCGCCGGCGGCGGCACCTTCGGCCTGGGCGGCCTCGTAGATGGCCTGTCCCAGCGCCTGGGACTCCTGGCCCAGCTTCTCCATCGCCGACTTGATCGCGGAGATGTCATCGCCACCCAGCGCCGACTTGGCTTCTGCCACAGCGGCTTCCACCTTGCTCAGCGTGTCCTCAGGAACCTTCGACCCACCCTCGGCCTCACGTTGCTCTTTGACGAACTTCTCCGTCTGGTAGACCAGCGTCTCGGCCTGGTTGCGGACGTCGGCTTCCTCGCGACGCTTGCGGTCTTCGTCCGCGTGCGCCTCGGCATCCTTGATCATCCGGTCGATCTCCTCCTTGGAGATGCCCGAACCTTCCTGGATGCGGATGGTGTTCTCCTTGCCGGTGCCCTTGTCCTTGGCGGTGACGTGCACGATGCCGTTGGCGTCGATGTCAAAGGTGACCTCGATCTGCGGAACACCGCGCGGGGCCGGTGCGATACCGGTCAGCTCGAAGCTGCCCAACAGCTTGTTGTGCGCCGCGATCTCACGCTCACCCTGGAAGACCTGGATCTGCACCGACGGCTGGTTGTCGTCGGCGGTGGTGAAGGTCTCCGAGCGCTTGGTCGGGATGGTGGTGTTGCGCTCGATGAGCTTGGTCATCACCCCACCCTTGGTCTCGATGCCCAGGCTCAGCGGCGTGACGTCAAGCAGCAGAACGTCTTTCACCTCGCCCTTGAGTACACCCGCCTGCAGCGCGGCACCCACGGCCACGACCTCGTCGGGGTTGACGCCCTTGTTGGGCTCCTTGCCACCGGTCATCTCCTTGACCAGGTCGGTCACCGCAGGCATGCGGGTGGAACCGCCCACCAGCACCACGTGGTCGATGTCGCCCACCGAGATGCCGGCGTCGGCGATGACCGACTGGAACGGCTTGCGGGTGCGGTCCAGCAGGTCCTGGGTGATGCGCTGGAACTCGGCCCGGGTCAGCTGCTCGTCGAGGAACAGCGGGTTCTTGTCGGCGTCGACGGTGATGTAGGGCAGGTTGATCGAGGTGCTCTGCGAGCTGGACAGCTCGATCTTGGCCTTCTCGGCGGCCTCACGCAGCCGCTGCATGGCCATCTTGTCCTTGGTCAGGTCGATGCCGCTGGTGCCCTTGAACTTCTCCACCAGCCAGTCCACGACGCGCTGGTCCCAGTCGTCGCCGCCGAGGTGGTTGTCACCGCTGGTGGCACGCACCTCGACCACACCCTCGCCGATCTCGAGCAGCGAGACGTCGAAGGTGCCGCCGCCGAGGTCGAAAACCAGAATGGTCTGCTCTTTCTCGCCCTTGTCCAGGCCGTAGGCCAGCGCGGCCGCGGTCGGTTCGTTGACGATGCGCAGCACGTTGAGGCCGGCGATCTGGCCGGCGTCCTTGGTCGCCTGACGCTGAGCGTCGTTGAAGTAGGCGGGAACGGTGATCACCGCGTCCGCGATGTCCTCACCCAGGTAAGCCTCGGCGTCGCGCTTCAGCTTCTGCAGCACGCGAGCGCTGATCTCCGGAGCGGTGTATTTCTTGCCATCGATATCCACGGACCAGTCCGTGCCGATTTCGCGCTTGACCGAACGAATGGTGCGGTCGACGTTGGTCACCGCCTGGTTCTTGGCGGGCTGACCCACCAGCACTTCGCCGTTACGCGCGAACGCGACGACAGACGGGGTCGTCCGCGAGCCCTCGGAGTTTGCGACGACGACGGGGTCGCCACCCTCCAGAACTGCGACGACGGAGTTGGTGGTCCCGAGGTCGATGCCGACCGCACGAGCCATAGTGATTCCTCCTGAATCTGTAGAGCTTCTGCTTGTTGCACTATGCTGAGTGAACCCCGCTCAAGACTGCTCCGGCCGCCATGTGCCTGTCAACTCAGACTTGAGTGTGCCTCACTCAACTTGTCGATCATGCTAACGGTGTAGGCGCGGGGTTTGTTCCCGGGGGCGCGGTATGCGCTCTCTATGAGATCGGTCAGTTCGACGGAATTACCGGTCAATCTGGTGCTTATATATTTGACGGGGTCGGTTCGAATGGCGGGAGTGGGTGTCGAGCAGATGGCGCCGGGGGAACGAACACGCAGAAGCGGCCTGTCCGCGCAAGGAAGAATGCTGGCCTACAGCGCCGTGCTCGCGCTGAATGCGGGTTGGGTGAACGCGGTAGCGATCCTCACCCTGGCGGTTCCGGTCGGCAACCTCACCGGTGTCACCACCCAGATCGGCATGGACACCGCGCACCCGTGGCGCTACGAAAGCCACGTCCTGGGCGCGATCCTGCTGGGGTTCCTGCTAGGCGCCGCGGTGGCCGGCACGCTGCTCTCGTCCAGCCGGATGCCGCTGGCCAGGCGCCACGCCGCCGTGTTGGCCATCGAAGCCATCCTGCTGTTGGCCGCCGCCGCCGGAGTCACCGCGGACAAGAACGAGATCGCCATCTTCGGGATCGAGGAGACCGCCGTCCAGGGGCTGTTCGCAGCGGCGGCCCTCGGTTTGCAGAACGGCCTGACCTCCAGCTTCCGCGGGATGGCGGTCCGCACTACCCACTTCACCGGCACCGTCACCGACCTCGGGTTGATGCTGGGCCGCAGCCGTGAGCACGGCTTCGACAAGTGGAAGGCCGCGATCCTGGCCACGACCCTGCTGCTGTTCCTCACCGGCGCGGTCGCCGGCCTGGTGGCCGGGGCCAAGTTCGACGGATACGCACTCGTCGTACCGGCCGTGATCTGCCTGATCATGGGATGTGTCAACGTCGCACTCAGCCGCACCCGCCGGCCCCGGGTGGCGACGGTCGAGCCGGTGGCCGCCTAGGACTGTATCTACCCGACCCGGGTCCACGCTCGTGCAACAATAACAGAGCAATTGCTCTGTTATTGTGTTTTCATGCCCCGCCCTCGCGAGCACGACCCGGACCGCGTGCTGGATGCCGCGGAGGCGCTGGCCGTGCAGTCCGGTCCGGCCGCGGTGACCATCCGGGGTATCAGTGCCGCGACCGGCGTCTCCAACGGCGCGCTGTATCACAGCTTCGGATCACGAGCCGGGTTACTGGCTCAGGCCTGGCTGCGGGCCGGCCGTCGTTTCCTCGACACGCAACAGGCGTTGGTGGACGACGCGATCTCGGCGGCCTCCTCCACCTCGGGGCCAGACGTCGGCATCGCCGCGGTGGCGGCCGCCGCTGACGCACCCGCCGTCTTCGCCGCTCAGCACCCGAACTCATGTCACCTGCTTCTGACACTGCCGCGCGACGAACTGTTGGATCCTGAGCTACCCGACAAGCTCGCAGCTCAGCTTCGCGATGTCGAGTCGGCCTTGATCGGATTGATGATCGAGCTCGCCCGCCGGGTCTGGAACCGCAAAGACGCCGCGGCGGTGGACACCATCACCATGTGCATCGTCGATCTTCCGACGGCAATCCTGCTGCGCCGCAACCGGTTACACGACAAAACGGCGCGCGAGCAACTGCGCGCCGCGGTGCACGCCGTGCTTAGAACCGAGCCTCCAAAACCAACTCCTAGACCCGAAAGGACATCATGACCATCACCTTGACCTACGACGAGAAGATCGCTGTCCTCGACCTCGGCGACGACGAAAATCGCTTCTCACCCGGCTTTCTCGACGACATCAACGCCCACCTCGACGACATCGAAACAAGCGGCGCGCACGGTCTGGTGACCACCGCGTCCGGCAAGTTCTATACCAACGGCCTGGACTTGGACTGGCTGGTCGCGCATGCCGAGCAGACCCAGCAGTATGTCGAACGGGTCCAGGGTCTGCTTGCGCGCGTGCTGACGCTGCCGATGCCGACCGCCGCGGCGGTCGTCGGGCACGCGTTCGGCGCCGGCGCGATGTTAGCCGTCGCGCACGATTTCCGGGTGATGCGGGCCGACCGCGGCTTCTTCTGTTTTCCCGAGGTAGACATTCACATTCCGTTCACTCCTGGCATGGCGGCACTGATCCAAGCCAAACTGACTCCGCCGGCTGCGGTGGCCTCGATGACGACCGGCCGCCGCTTCGGTGGCACCGACGCCGCCGCCCTCGGGATCGTCGACGCCACTGCGGACGAGGCGGAGGTGACAGCCGCGGCGGTGGAAATGCTGCGGCCCCTCGCCGGTAAGGATCGCGGCACCCTGGGGGCCATCAAACAGACCATGTTCGCGCAGGCCACCGCCGCGCTCACCGCGACAAACAGCTCAGCGGTGCGGCCTGGGTAACAAGACAGGCCGGCGGGACGCCGGTGAGATAGCCTGACATCCGATTCTCGCGGCGTTCCCCCAAGCTACGGCGATAAGGACCTGGATGACACCGTCCGACAGTGCGCTCGGCCGCGAAGACGCCGGGTATCACAAGGCCCTGAAGAACCGTCAGCTGCAGATGATCGCGCTGGGCGGCGCGATCGGCACCGGCCTCTTCCTGGGCGCCGGCGGGCGGCTCGCCTCGGCCGGGCCCGGGCTCTTCATCGTGTTCGGCATCTGCGGCCTCTTCGTCTTCCTGATCCTGCGCGCGCTCGGCGAGCTGGTGCTGCATCGGCCGTCGTCGGGATCCTTCGTGTCCTACGCGCGGGAGTTCTTCGGCGAGAAGATGGCCTACGCGGCCGGCTGGATGTACTTCCTCAACTGGGCGATGACCGGCATCGTCGACACCACCGCCATTGCGCAGTACTGCCGCTACTGGAAGGTGTTCCAACCCATCCCGCAGTGGACTCTGGCACTGGTCGCGCTGATCGTGGTGCTGTCGATGAACCTGATCTCGGTCAAGCTCTTCGGTGAGCTGGAGTTCTGGGCCGCGCTGATCAAGGTGCTGGCGCTGGTGACGTTTCTCGTCGTCGGCACCGTCTTCCTAGCCGGCCGATTCAAGATCGAAGGCCGCGACACCGGCTGGAGCCTGTGGAGCGATCATGGAGGCCTGTTGCCGACGGGCGTGCTGTCCCTGGTACTGGTCACCGCGGGCGTGGTATTTGCTTATGCCGCAGTCGAATTGGTGGGCATCGCGGCCGGAGAGACCGAGGACCCGGAGCGGATCATGCCGCGTGCGATCAACTCGGTGGTGTTCCGGATCGCGGTCTTCTACATCGGCTCGACCGTCCTGCTGGCGCTGCTGCTGCCCTACACCGCCTACCAGGACGGGGTGAGCCCGTTCGTGACGTTCTTCGACAAGCTCGGCCTGTCCTGGGGCGACGACCTGATGAACCTGGTGGTGCTCACCGCCGCCCTGTCGAGCCTGAACGCCGGTTTGTATTCCACCGGCCGGATCCTGCGGTCGATGGCGATCAACGGCAGCGGCCCGAAATTCACCGGCGTAATGAGCAAGAACGGGGTGCCGTACGGCGGCATTCTGCTCACCGCCGGGATCGGCCTGTTCGGCATCGGGCTCAATGCGGTCACCCCGAAGCACGCGTTCGAGATCGTGCTGCACATCGCGGCGACCGGAGTGATCGTGGCGTGGGCGACGATCGTCGCCTGCCAGCTGCGTTTTCACCACCTGGCTAATGCCGGGGAGGTGCAGCGCCCGGCGTTCCGCATGCCACTGTCGCCCTACACCGGGTACGTGACGCTGGCGTTCCTGGCAGCCGTGCTGGTCCTGATGATGTTCGACGAGGTCTACGGCCGGTGGATGCTGGCCGCGATGGCGTTCGGCATACCCGCATTGATCGGCGGCTGGTTCCTGGTCCGCAACCGGGTGCGCGCCGCTGCCGCTTCCCCGGAGCAGCTCTCCGAACCGGGGTAACACTTTGCCAACGGCGCCGTTCCAAAAGCGCGTCGCCGCAGCACCTTGCGGGCTCACGCGCATAATCTGACTTCCTGTCGTTTCCAGATCCGGGGAGTCGCGCGTGCGGTTGTTGCCGAAGGCACGGTTGGGGCTGCTGGCCGTCGCCGTGCTCGTTGCCGGATGCAGTTCGACCATCGACGGCCGACCGATCGCCGCCCCGGGCGGGCACGGACCGACCGAACCGGCGTTCCCGACGCCGCGGCCTTCGATCGCGCCGCCGCCGGCCGGCACGTCGACACCCGTCGCGCTGCCGCCGATCAATCCCGGGCCGAACCCAACTTCCACACCCGGTGCCATCCCGCTCAAGCCCGACGAGAACGGTTACGTGTTCATCGAGACCAAGTCCGGCATGACGCGCTGCCAGATCAACAAGGAGAGCGTCGGCTGCGAGGCGCCGTTCACCAACTCCCCGATCCAGGAAGGTGAGCACACCAACGGTGTGCACATCACCGCGGCCGGCAACGTGCAATGGATCCTGGGAAATCTCGGGGCGATCCCCACCGTGACCATCGAATACAAGACCTACGACGCGCAGGGCTGGACCATCGTCGCCACGCAGGACGGCACGCGCTTCGAGAACAACGGCACCCGGCACGGGATGTTCGTCAGTATCGACAAGGTCAGCACGTTCTGACCGGCCCGCGACCTATACCATCGACTCGTGGCACGCTACGGCCCACCGGACGACTTCAACGAGCAGCCGACCCAATACGGCGCAACTCCGCCGCAAGGGCCGCCCTCGGGCGGTCCACCACCCGGCTACCAGGGTCCGACTCAGCAGGGCCCGCCCCCCGGCGGACCCTACGGTCCGCCCCCGCAGCACCAGCCGACGGTGCAGGGTCCACCGCCGGATCCGTATGCGCCGCAAGACCCGTCGCTGATGCACCAGCCGACCGTGGAAGGCCCTCCGCCGTCGGGCCCCTACCAGCAGGGCGATCCCTACCAGCCGGGCGATCCGTCCCTGATGTATCAACCGACCGTCGAGGGCGTCCCGCCCGAGCAGTTCACCGACCCTGAAGATCCCGACGCCGACAACCGGCCGTGGTATCGCAAGCCCGTGATGCTCATCCTGTGGGCACTGCTGGTGCTGGTACTGCTCGCCCTGATCGGCTACGGCGTGAGCCAGCTGTTCGGCGGCGGCACCAGCCCCAGCCCGGCCCCGAGCAGCACGTCGACGACGACCAGCACCACCACGACGACCAGTGAGTCGACCACAACCACCACGACGACCACCGAGTCGACCACCACAGAGCCGAGTACCACCAGCGAAGCTCCCGCTCCCGCACCCAACCCGCCCAGGAGCCAGCCCCCGGCCCAGACGCCGACTCAGCAACCGACCCATCGCCTCCCGCAGCTACCGCAGCTGCCGCCGCTGCCGTCGACGATCACGATCCCGGGCGGGCCTACCATCACGGTGCCCAAGCTGCCCTGAGCCAGGTCACCGATCGGCAACGGGCCCGCGTGGCTGCAAATCGCGGTAAGCCGTGACGGCTAGCATCGGCGGCCGTGACCAGGTACGACCCGCCGGACTATGGCGCCAACGACCCGACCGTCCACGGCAGTTACGGCTACGACGGGCCGCCGCCGGAACCCGAGCCGACGCCCGGTTGGCGCAAACCGGCGGCCCTGGTGGGTTGGGGCGTGTTGATCGCCGTGCTGCTCGGCCTGATCATCTGGGGCATCGTCCTGCTGTCCAAGGGCCGCCCGAGTCCGGCCACGGTCACGGTCACCACCAGGATCTCGACGACGGCACCTGCGACCACCACCACGGCGCCGACGACGACCACGACAACAACCACCACAACGACTACGACCACCACAACAACGACTACGACCACGACTACTACGACGACGGCCACGAGCCCGGAGACGTCCACGTCCACGACGCCGACAACCACCACGTCCGCCTCCCCGACCACCACGCCGGCGAATTCCCCAGCACCCGGTCTGATCCCTCGACTGCCGTCAGAGATCAAGCTGCCGTCGATGCCCACCGTCATCAACTTGCCGCCCGGCCTGTGACCGGTCCCCGCCGAATCGGCGACGGCTATGGTGGGGAACGGCCGTCGACCGCCAGCAACACGAGGGACACAGGGGTGTGGATATGAGCGAGTCGCTCGGGTTGTCGATCGGGGTGGCCAACCTGGTCGCGGCACGCTCGGGTAGCGCTCCGATTTCTCGCACCCCCGTGTTGACGCTGTTCGAAAACCGGCAATCCGAAGTCGGCCTGCCCGAGGAGAACTCGAATCTCACCGCGCCGGGACTGGTGTTACGCGGATTCGTCGAGCGGGTCGGCGATGTCGCACCACTGGTCGCCGCCGACGGCACCAAATACCTCGGCCAGGCGCTGACCATCGAGGCGCTCGAGGCGATGGCGCGCTCTGTCGGCTACGGCACACCGATCACCGTCGCCGTCCCGGCCTACTGGTCGCAGAACCAGGTCGCCGCGTTGCGCCAGGAACTGTTCGCGCAACCGGATCTGACGGCCAACGGCGGCCGCCCGGCGCTGGTCTCCGATGCCACCGCCGCGTTGACCGCGCTGGCCGCCGAGCCCGGGTTTCCGCGCGACGGTGTCGTCGCGCTGTGCGATTTCGGCGCCGGCGGCACCAGTATCACCCTGGCCAACGCCGGGCCCCCGTTCGACCAGGTGGGCAGCACGGTGCGCTTCAGCGAGTTCTCCGGCGACGACATCGATCAGCTCATCCTGAACCATTTGCCGACCATCGCCCCGGGGGTCGACAACACCAACACCTCCGTTACCGCGACGTCGATGGGATCGGTGACGCGCCTGTTAGGCAGCTGCCGGGCCGCCAAGGAACAGCTCTCCGCGACGACGGTGACGACCATCGCGACGGGCAATCCCGGTGGGACTCAGCACCTTTCCCGCAGCGACTTCGAACAACTCATCTCCGCACCGTTGGATCGGTTCCTCGACGCTGTCGGAGAAGTGTTGCACCGCAACGGCATTGCCAACCTGGCCGCGGTCGCCGCCGTCGGCGGGGGTGCCCAGATCCCGCTGGTCGCCGCGCGACTGGCCGAGCGCCTGAGGGTACCGGTCCTGACCACGCCGCAACCGTTGTTCAGCGCCGCCGTCGGGGCAGCGGTACTCGGCGCGCAGCAGGCAGCGTCGGCGGGGGCTGCCACGGGTCTTGCTCCCGCCGTCGGAGCTGCGGCCGCCGCTGCAGCGGGTGCCGCGGGTGCGGCCACCATGGCGTCACCGACCGCGCCGACGACCGAACCCACCGGGGCGGTGCCCACCGAAGCCTTCCCCGGGGACGCCCAGGGCACCGACCGCGCCCTGGCCTGGTCCGAAGACAGCGGCACCGGTGAAGAACCCGTCCCCTATGCCGGCCCCGCGGACTACACCAGCCCGGTCGACGCCGCCCCAGCTCCGCCGTACACCGGCGCCCACACAGAGCCCTACGCCGACGAGCCCGATCTCCCCCCGTGGTACCGGCGCCCTGCCATTCTGCTGAGCCTGTTCGGAGCGGCCGCGGCCATCCTGCTTGCCCTGGTGCTGGCGCTCACCGTCGGCAAGACCGAGACCAGGCCGGTCGTCACCACGTCGCAACCACCGCCCACCACCATCAGCACCACCGGAGCGGACGGCCTGCCGACCGAGGCGGTGGTCACTCCGCCTCCGGTCACCGTGACCACCGAGGTCCCGGTCAGCACAACCACCACCGCACCGACAACCACGTCGTCCACCCCGTCAACGACCTCCACGACGTCGACCACCACGACGACTCAGCCGACCTCCACGACCACGCAACCGACCACGACCCGGCCGACCACCACTAATCCGCAGACCACCACCGCGCCCCCGACCACGACGCAGCGGCCACCACCGACCACCAGCGCGGCACCCAGTCCGCCGACCAGCGCGGCGCCCGGGGGCTGACCTCAGCGCCGCGCGGAGAATTCGGCGAGCATCGCCTCGGCGCTGCGCACCGCGGCGCGACATGCCCTGGTGGTGAACGGATCGTTTAGCGGATGCTCGGCGCGACGGCGCCAGTACTGTGCCGCGGCGAACGCCGCGCGCGAGGCTTCCTGCGGGTTGGTCGCGTACTCTTGCGGATCCACACCCAGCCTGCTGGCCGGGTCGGTGCCCGAACCTCCGATCATGCGGCGCAGCGCCGCGATGTCGTCTTCTTTCAAAGTTGTTGTGCGCGAAGGCAATAGGCTCAGTAGGCGGAGTTCTTCGAACGCGTGTGTATCGGCGAGCAGTGGGTCGATGTCGGCGATCACGTACGGGGTGGCCATGACCGGGTGCGCTTCGACGAACCTGCGCAACGACACCAGAGCGGTGTGCGCCTTGAGCATGTCCGAACGCTGCGCGAACTGTTGGTCGATCACGTTGCGCAGCGCCACCAACCCGCTGCGCTCCAACAGCTCGGTAGCCAACGCGGCCGCGCTGGTGACACCGGCGGCCAGCACGGCGATCGAGATCCGGATGCCGAACATGCCGAACCGTTCCAGCAGCTGGGCGCGAATGGCCGCGTCGATGGGCAACGGGCTGTCCGGCCGCACGAAACGGTCCACGCTCAAAAGCGCCTTGTTGAGTTCGGTGGCGTCGGAGGCGGCCAGTTTCTGCAGTGCGACGAACTCTCCCTGCCGCAGCGTGCGGGCGGTCATGGCGAGCAGCCCGGATACCGGGACCACCGCCTGGCAGATACCCGTCTGGGTGAGTTCACTGGTGAACCTCTTGGCGACGTCGTTTGCCGACAACATCGCGTCGATGCGGCCCGCGCCGATCTCGTCGGCCCGCGAAGCCACCCCGATGATGCCCAGCGCGCCCGCCGACCCGCCCACCAGCCCGCCGATCTGCCTGAGCAGCGCGATATCGGGGGCATTGAGGGCGCGCAGCAGGAACACCACCGCATCCACCCGGGGCACTCCGTCTGCCGGGACCAGCAGCCGCAGCGTGCGCTCGGAAGCCTCCCGGGTCAGCGACGACGTGCCGGGGGTGTCGATGATGGTGGCCTGCGCCAACTCTTCGGCCGGCCACTCGACGTCCAGGTCCACCACCTCGGCGGGGTCGAGCCTGCGCAGGTCGAAGCTCAGCCCGTCGCGGTGCGTGATCGGCACGTTGCTACGCCGGCCGCCGCGGTGGTTGGCAGTGACCTTCGGGGTCGGCCCGTGCCGGAACCACGTCACGATCCGAGTGGCCTCCGTCGCGTCCGTCGGCGCGATGTCGTCCCCAACCAAGGCGTTGACCAATGTCGACTTGCCGGCTTTGAGGGTGCCTGCCAGCGCGATGCGGATGGGCTCGTTGAGCCGCGCACCGATGCGGTCCAATTCGTAGAACACGTCGGGACGCTGCCGATAGGCCGGTTCGCCCCGATAGGCCTGGATGGTTCCGCCCAGGATCGCGCGGACCCGATCACTGGTGCTCACGTTTTACCTAGCATGACCGGTGGCTTGCGCAACTTGTTCAAGTTGTCGGTGACCTGGTTGAGGATGTTCAACTGTCGCTCGAGTTCGCGGACTCGGGTGTCGCGTTCGACGTCCTCCAGGTGCGCAGCGGCGACGGTGGCTTGCAGTGACTCGTTGAGCGAGCGGGTGAGTTCGACGGCGATATCGCGGTAGTGGTCGCGCAGCGTGCGGTGAATCGTCTTGAGCCGGTCGCGCGACTCCTTGCCCACCACGAAAGAAACCTCGTCCACGAACCGTCGCACGTTGGCTTTGGCTTCGGCGCGAGCCCGCAACACCCGTGCCTGCTTTTCCTCCTTGTAGGCCATCCGGCCCAGCAGTAGGCCGGCTCCCACCGACACCGGGTTGAACAGTCCCAGACCGGCAACCGAGGACAGCATGCCGATCATCACCACCCCGCCGTAGGAACCCCGCAGACCGGACAGCGCCTTCTGACCCTTGCCCTGCGGCTTGGCTTCCAACTCCGCCAGCGCCTTGAGCTCACCGAAGTTGCCGCCCATCAACCGCGAGGTCAGCTCGGGCGACATGATCGAATTCAGACCCGCGTCGGCGAAGGATTTCGCGACGTCGAGCGCCAGAATTTCGGCGCGCTGGTACGCCCAGACGAAGTTGTCCCCCACGGCGGTGGCGACCGCGTCCTCGGCGTCGGTGCCTATCTCGGCCCAGTGCAGCGTCGGATCCACCGAATCGATGTGCCGCTCGATGTCGTCGGTCAGGGCACGAAACCGCGCACGCAGGTCGTGGTCGACATCGTTGCTCAAGTCGGTGAACCCGTCGTTGAGTACCTGCTGCCACAGAGCGGTCTGTTCGAGTGCGTCCTGGGCTTCCTTCTTGCGCCGGGCCAGGTCTTCGGCGAGCCGGTCGCGCAGTGACGGGTCGTTGACAGCGGACAGTTCCGAGCCCGCGGCAATCGTCAATTGCTCTGCGGCGGAACGTATTTCGTTCAGCACCTCGTCGCGCACGCGATCGGTCTCGCGGGTGAGGACCTTCTCACTCAGGAACTTGATGATCGACGGGAAGTTCGACTCGTCGTTGAGTTCCTTGTCGTTGAGGCTGACGGCGTGGCTGCGCAGCAGCGACGACACCGGGATGATCGGCATCGGCACCCGCGCGCGCTGCAAGTGGTTGGCGTTGGTGTTGACGATCTGGCGCCAGTGCGGATACAGGTCGGTCTTGGTGGCTATCACCACCCCGACGGGGCAAATCTGGTGCGCCTTGCGCACGAACCACATCTCCGGTTCGGTGAATTCCTGGCTGGTGTCGCTGACCATCAGCATCGCGTCGGCGTCGGGTAGCAGCCCGAGGGTCGCCGACAGGTGCGGCTGCCCGTGACCGCCCACGCCGGGGCTGTCGATGAACGACAATCCGCCCTGCAACAGCGGACTGGGGGCACCGATCTCGACCCGCAACACCTCGCGCCCCGCGGCTTGGGGCGCCCGCCGTAGATCGGTGTTGATGTCGTCGACGGGGATGTCGACGGTGGCCGTTTCGCCGTTGGGTCCCGCTTTGACGACGAGCCGGGCCGACGGCTGGGCGCTATGGCTGACGATCGTGATGACCACCGTGGCTTCGTCGTCGCCGACGCGGGCCACCGGCATGTTGAGCAGCGAGTTGAGCAGTTGACTCTTGCCCTGTTTGAGCTGCCCGGCGATCACCACCCGGATCCGCGGGTCGATGATCCGCTCGCGGGCCTGCCGCAGCCGCTGCACCAGATCGCTGCGTTCATGTAGCTCGGCGATCGCGATGGTGTGGTCGATCAGTTCGACGATCACGCCGACCCGCCGCGGGTCATCGGCTTGCGTCACCGCGCTGCCCCACTTTCTTGGTCGCGTGTTCTGTCAGATCACGGTATGCGGACAAACCGGCGGGGACCACGAAGGTCCCCGCCGGTTCTCGGACGTGTTTCGCGAATCAGAACCCGTGGTCGGCCGGACCGTGCGAGGCCGGCGTCTCCGTGTGCGCCGGGGGCGTGTGTCCGGCGGGCTCGTGACCGAACACCGACGGGCTCTGCGGCTCGTGATGTGTCGGCTGCTGGACGGGTTCGTGCTGCTGCGGAGTGAACACCGGTCCGTGGTCGCCGCCCGGGGCGTGCGATGGGGTCGGGGTCTCCGTTTGCGGCGTCGGGGTGTGCGGCGCCGGTGCGTTGATCACCGGCGGGTTGGTCCCGCCGTGGCCGGCGTCGCCCGTGCCCGCTGCGCCACCGGGCGTCTGGATGACGGGTCCGTGCCCGCCCGGCGTCGTGGTCCCCGCGCCACCGGTGCCGGCACCACCGCCGGTCTGGATGACCGGGCCTTGGCCGGAGGGGAAGGTTGGGCCGTGGTCACCCGGAGTGTGGCTTCCGGCGCCTGCGCCCGTTCCAGCGCCGGCACCCGTCCCCGCTCCGGCGCCAGTCCCCGCTCCGGCACCGGCACCTGCACCTGCGCCCCCGCCGCCACCGAGCGTCGTGCCTTCCTGACCCAGGATGTCGCCGTGTCCGCCCGCTGCCGGGACGTGGGTGCCCGGGGCGGTTGCACCGCCGGCAGGTCCACCGGTAACTGTGCCGCTGCCGGCGCCCGCGGCGCCACCGGGCCCCGTGTGGGCGCCGGCGCCTGCCCCCGCTCCCGCTGAAACCGCAGCTGGTTGGGGGTTCGGCTGGTTACTCAGGGGAGCATTCCCACCGATACCGATCCCGGCGCCGCCGGCGGCACCGGACTGGCCACTCACGCCGACACCGCCCAGTGGGCCGCCCACGTGCGGGGTGGCTGCGCCGTGCAGTGCGGCACCTTCGCTGGCAATGAGCGCGGGTTGGGCGGCAGCGGCTTGTCCGCCGAAAGCGGCCTGGCTGGCAATACCCGCCTGGCCGGCGATTCCCGCCTGACTGGCGATTTGAGCCTGACTGGCGACGCCCGCTTGACTGGCTAGCCCGGCCTGTCCCGCGAGGCCGGCCTGCCCAGCGAGCCCGGCCTGCCCAGCGAGCCCGGCCTGCCCAGCGAGCCCGGCCTGTCCGGCGAGACCTGCTTGCCCAGCGAGCCCTGCTTGGCCAGCGAGGCCGGCCTGCCCGGCGATCCCGGCGTGGGCACCCGCGCCGACGGCGGCCTGGCCACCCACGCCCGCGGCGGCCTGTGCACCCACAGCGCCGCCGACCTGACCGCCCGCGGCTACGCCGCCACCGATCGCGCCTCCGGCATTGACGCCGGCGCCGATGCCGCCGCCAAGTCCCCCGCCGAGCGCACCACCAACCTGGCCACCAACAGCGCCACCGACCTGACCACCAGCACCAACAGCACCACCGATGGCACCACCGGCCTGACCGCCGACAGCACCACCAATGCCGCCACCAATCGCACCACCAGCATTGGCGCCGGCGCCGATGCCACCGCCAAGCCCCCCGCCGACAGCACCACCAACCTG